>CAMPIL010000109.1 GCA_946886375.1 uncultured Phycisphaerales bacterium | reverse complement strand
GTTCCGCGGCAACACGGGGCAGGTGATCGGCCCCTTTCATTCGGATCAAGCGGCCGGAAAACGCCAGCCGCAGCGCCCCGCCGGACAGCATGTCGATGATTCTGCGCTCAATCGTGTCGCGGTCGGCGAGTTGGCGGGCTCGAACTCGCGTGTCGAAGTACAGCAGCGGCCGCGGATTGTGGACTCGGTATGTCCGGAACGTCGGCGTGCCGTTGCACTGCACGCCCGCAGCGGTCTTAATGGCGTTCACATATCGGCGCTCCAGCCGCATCGTCCAACGCTCGCGCCGCCAGCGGAGCATCGGATTGCTGGTTTCCGCGCGAATGATCTGCCTGCGAGTCTGCTCGCTGTATTCAGTGACATACACCAAGGGCACGCCCAGCAGTCGGCACCGCAGCGCGAGGTCCACGTGCTTGTCCACCAGCGTCGCCAGAACAACCGTCGAGCGAGAGACAAGTTCATGAACCGTGCGATCGCGGTCTGCGGGGCACATCCAACGCAGGTCAAAGGGCACCTCGTGAGGATCAACCGCGACATGATCGAGATTGCCCGCGTCATCCGCAGCGCGATCGATTCCCACAACCACGCGGCCGGGCCAGCGGCTGGCGTATTCCAGAACGCCGTCAAGAAACTTCCGCGTCAGGATGAACGATCCACCCTCCCCTTCCGCTGCGGTCAGGGCTGGAAGCACACATAATGTCGGGGTCAAAGGCATGCGTTGCGTTTCTGGTTTGCGATTCACTTTCCTAGTCAACTGACACGAGCGGTCGTGGGCCCTGCGGCGCGTGCTGGGCGACGTGTGCAAGCCGCTGGACGGCGCGGGCGTGTCGTTCGCGCGCGACGACTTGCGGAAATGCAAGATAGAACCCCGAAAGCCCTCCCGCAGCCAGCAAATAAACCGGATTCAACATGGCGTTGAAGAGGTTGTCGATGGAATACAACATCAGTATCACGGCAAGTGCGGCCGGGGCAGCCAGCCAGGGGTGCGTCCAGTAGCGTGCGCGCACTCGCGCCAAGAGCAGGCCATAGGGCAGCAGCACCAGCGCGGTGACGCTCGCCAGCCCGACCAGCCCCCTTTCGCCGCGCGCAATCACCCACATGCCGTCGGACACGGTGATGTCCTCTCCGGTCTTGGGATCATGCACGCGCCATCGCCCCCAGCCGCCCCAACCGAACAGTGACTTCTTCGCTGCGTGCTGGTTAAGCATGTCTTCGTTTTCAAGCCGGCCGGCCAGCGAATCGCCTCGCTCAGAATCGATTTTGTAGGCAAGGTCCACGAGTTGCTTGCCCGACCAAATCCCTTGAATTCGCACGGTCATGTAAATGGGCGTAATGATGGCGATGGCGATCAGCAGCGCATTGCTGCGCACAATTGAGTTCAGGTACAGCACGCCCAACCCGAGAACCAGCAGGGCAATCGCGCCCGTTGACTTGCACAGCACGGTCACGACGATCAAAACGAGTACGATTGGGCCCATCGGCAAGTTGAATATGCGCCGCAACGAGCCTGTCTTCCACAGCCAGGCGCCCACCAGCGCGGTGCAGGTCATCCACATGCTCAGCATCAGACCGTGCTGCATGAACACCATCGGTCGATATCCGCCATAGCGGAGCGTCATCAGAAAACTGCTGGGGTGGTAGCCATAGACGAACTGGTGCAGGCATGGGCTCATCTTCATTTCGAAAAGGCACAGCGGCGCGTAGATCAACCCGCCCAGAAAGATGCCGATGGCCAGTTCGCGCAATGCCACCAAGTTGTTGAAGTACAGTCGTCCAATGAGATACGGCACGCCCCACGTCAACGAATCCTTCACCAGGCCGGAAATGCCGTCGTACAGCGGCGAAGTCGCATCGGGCGGCAACTCGTTGGTCAACGCTGAGAGCATCGAGGTCAGGCACCACACGATCACCGGAATGTCCACCCAACTGAACGAGAAGCGCGACAGTCGTTGAGCGTCAAACAGCAGAACGCCTGCAAGTGCCCCCAGACTGGTCGCATTAATTTTGTCGATGTCGGGAAAGCCCGGCACATCGATCCCCGCCTGCGGGAGAAACAGCCACGCCAGCATGTACGCCGCCAGAACAGCACGACGGGGCGGAAGCACCGTAAACAAGGCGATGGCCACGAAAGGCCAACCCAGGAGCGTGATCGGGACCAGGAATGACATGGATCTGAGTCAAAGACGCCGACGCTTGAGCACGGTTAAAGCTGCCGTACACAATATTTCTCAGGAACCCTCCGCGGTAGCAGTCAGGATTCCTGTATTCGCTGGAATTCCAGCGACCGATGTACTCACCGCCTGCCGGCGGCGCAACCGGCGTGCATAGAGATTCTTAAGAAGGCCAACCAATCGCGATGAGCATCGCTCCCAGTGCGTTGCGATGGGAACCTTCGCCGGACCGAAACTCTGCTTGAACGTTCCTGGCCCGCCAGTCGTGGAAATGAAGTCATAGGTGTGCATGCCGCGAGCCCGTGCATCGCGGATGGCTTCCCACTGCAACAGGTTGTGGGCGCTCAGATGCCTGAACCGCAGGTACGACGCACCGCCCCAGTAGTAACGGGTGTGGCCGTCCTCCAGCAGCAACGCTGTGGCCACTCGCTCATTCTGGTGAAACGCGCTGAGCGCCTGCACCTGTCCCGCGGCATGCAGGCGCCGCCAGATCTCGCCAATCAGGCGGCGGTTGTAGGTCGGCTTGACGTTGGCCTTGGCGAACGTCTCCACCGACATGCTCCAGAACTCATCGAGGAAACTTCCATCGGCTTCCCAACGTGTTTCGACCCCGGATTTCTGCGCCTTGCGCACGTGATTGCGGCACTCTCGACGGAGATTCGACCATAACTCATCCTCATGCCGATTCAAATCCAGACGATACGTGTCGTACTTGAGAACGACCGAAAAACCGTGCGCCATGAGATCAACCGGAGCGCGCTGGTCAAGCACTTTGCACGCAAAGTACGCCGGTCGCCGAAATCGCGAATGGTCCATGAATGCCGAGAGCACGCCGGCAACATCGATTTTGGAGGCAAAAAGGGGACCCAGGTAAGCCGTACTCCATCCCGGCAGCGGTGATCCCATGACGCGGAACGGTCCCCGCCGCATCTCGAACGCCGGCCACACTGCGACGCACACCCCGGCGCTGAGCACCGCCGTCAACACCACGCTCAAATCAAACGTGGACGCCACCGCCTGCATCCAAGGCATCATGTGAAAGACGGTGAACTGGTCGAATTTCTGCACAAGCGCGTCCCATCGGTCTTCCTCCACGATGTCGATGACATACCCATTCGGGGTCGCCATGGCCTTGGTCCTCCTGATCCTGGGTGAGCGGTCCTGACCTGGCACGATGCCCCTCACGGAGGATTGGATAGCCGCCGGGCGTGCCACATTTCCATCCCCCGAAGTGCCGCATTGCCTATGGGTGAAGTTCCGACGCCCTTGAAATCCCGCGCCAGATCGCGGTCGAACACGCCAACGGATGGGACTGTCAGCGTTGGTCCAGTAGCGCGCGCCGTACGTCCCGTAGAACGCCGACTTGTCTTGACTCACGCAGCGCAGCCACGGAAATTCCGCAAAGACGGCGCCATGAAGCGGGTTGACATACGCGATCTGAATCTGGCGCGGTGCGGCGATCAGCGTGTCCTCAATCCGGCGAAGCACTGTTCTGATCGTGCATGGTCCAAAGGGGTTGTACATCCAATACACAGTCCCACCGGAGTAGTCCGCGTCAATCGCATCGCCACATCGCACCTCGATTTCGCACCGGCGCCCGAGCAATCGTTGGGCGTTGGCGCGCGCGACGCGGACCAGCGTTGCGTCGAACTCAATGCCGACGCACTTGCGCACCGGCCGGCGGGCGAACATGCACAGTACGCGACCCATGCCGCACCCGATGTCGAAGACGATATCGGAATCATTCAACCGCACCGGCTGCATGAATCGGCGCAGCAACAGATAATCCAGCGGCTCGTTGGGCACGGCATCGCGGAAGTGGGTTGCCAGGTTATAGGGCCGCCGATTTGGGTACGGCGTGGCGATGTTCAGGCATCGATCGATCACGCGGTCGCGGACATGCCGTCCGAACAGCACGGTGGACTTGACGGGGCCGCACCGGCGGAACTTCGCGCACACGCGTGTGAGCATGGTGGCGGGAGCCTTCGGATCAATGTCCCCGACGCTGCGTTCAAAATCCATCACCGGGTGCATTGCGAGTTCGCCCTTTCCCATTACGCCTTGATTCTGCGTCGCATGAGCAGATATTTCTGATATTGATCCTTCAGCACGCTGATCCACTTTGACCGGCTTCGCTCCCAGTGGGTGGCCATGTGCACGGTGTTGGGGCCGAACGTTTTCTTGAATCGCCCCGGCCCGCCACAGGTGGAGATGAAGTCGTATTCGCGAAGTCCCCGCGCCTGCGCTTCGCGAACCATGTGCCAATGAAGCAGATTGTGGGCCGGCACATCTCGATGCTGCACGTAGGACGCACCGCCCCAGTAGTACATCGTCGAATCATCGATCAACAGCACAAGCGTCGCAATTCGCTTGCCTTCCATGAACGCCGATGCCGCGCACACAGAGCCCACCGGCTGGAGGTTTCGCCACATGTCGAAGAGGAACTGCTTGGTGTGGGTCGGTTGAATCCCGGATTTTTCGAACGTCTCCACCGCCATGCGCCAATACTCGTCGATGAACGCATCACTTTCCTCGGGCCGAATCTCCACGCCCAATTTGGTTGCACGCCGGATGCGCGTGCGACACTCACTCTTCAGATTACTCCACAGCGTCTCTTCGGACTCTGCCAGATCGATGCGATAAGTGTCAAAGTCGGCGATGCGGTCGAAGCCGCACTCCGTGAGGTCCACGGGACGGTGGCGATCAATGACCTTGCACGCAAAGTAAGCGTGCTTGCGAAAGAGCGAATGATTCATGAATGCCTGCAACGCCGCGGGAACGTCGGCCTGCTCGTGAAACAGCGGGCCCATGTACGCGGTGCTCCACCCCGGCAGCGGTGATCCGAACACGTGCAGCGGTCCCTTTCGCGTCACAAGAAACGGCCAGACCGCGTGACATTCGCCTTCGTTTTCGACTTGCGCCAGCGTCAACTTCACGCCATGCGATTCGCTCACTGTCCGAAGCCATGCCAGCGAATGAAAGACCGTGGCATCGGTGAATTGCTGAATGAGTGAATCCCATGCCTGCGGTCTCACTTCGCTGACTGAGTAATTGCAAACGGCAAGCATGCAGTTCTCCTGTGGTCGGGTCACGCACAGCACAGTTCGTTCATGCTGCAGATTTCAATGCCTTGGCGCCGGGCCGCAATAAGCAATAGTTCTGTAAGTTGCAAAACGTATTGGTGCCGCTCGGGTCCGCGATCGTGTCCGTGCATCAGCACCACGCCTCCCCCGGAAGCAATGATTCGGTCGGCGACAGCCGAAGGGTCCGGCAGCACGGGATGCGTATCGCACCCATCGCAGGTCCACCACCGCAATGCCCGGCCGCGCCGCCGCAACGCCCACCATGTCCACGTCGTCAATTTGCCATAGGGAGGCCGAAACGGCGCGTTATCCGGCATCCATTGCTCCATGCTTTGGTAGCCGTCCTCGATGTTGCGAGCCGCGCGCCATGGCGTGGTCATCCAGCAATTCAAGTGCCACTGCGCGTGACAGCCCAGTTCATGGCCCGAACGGGCCAGAAGATCGCAAATCTCCGGCGAACGCATGGCCCGAAAGCCAAGCAGGAAGAACGACGCCTTGGCATCGTACTTGCGCAGCAGGTCGAGCAATCGCGGCGTGAGCAGTGGGTCTGGACCGTCGTCATAGGTCAGCGCCAGTTTTCCCCGGCTGGCTCTGCGAAGCGCCTGCCGTTGGAAGTGCTTGATCATAATTGCAGGAAGGTATGTCACAGCAACAGCCGCAATCGCCATGAGGATGACAAAGCCTTGGATTGAATTCAGTCCTTCAGGCATGAGCTATACACCCAATCTTCAGGCCAGCGCGGGCACCATGGCCGCAGGTTTGGCGATGGCCCGCCGCAGCGCGGACTCAAAAAGATCCGTCGCCTGCTCCCATGTGTAGCGCGAAGCAGTCAGATGTGCAGAATCCGACATCGATTTCCATTGCGCTTCAGGCAGTCGCACGACTCGGAGAATGGCTTCGGCCATGTGCTGCGGATCGTTGGCCCGTACCAGGACGCCACCGCCCTCCGCGAGCAGGTCCGGCGCAGCGCCCGCAGGCGTCCCAATGACGGGCGTGCGGCACGCCATTGCTTCCAGGATCGGCAAGCCGAATCCTTCACTGCGGCTTCCGAACAGCCACGCATCGCACGCGGCGTAGATTTCCCGCAGCCGGCTGTCCGGCGCGAAATACGAATAGCGAGTTCCAGGTGGAAGCGGCAACTGAAGTTCTGGCTCGCACGGGCCGTAGGCAACGACCTGCAATTCCGGGCATTCTCGCCGCGCAAGCCGAATCGCCTCGAGAATGATATCGCACCCTTTCTGCGGCGCGGTGTTGTAAAGAAATCCGACGGTGGCCCGCGCCTGTTTGCCGCGCGGCAATGCGTGAAACTGCTCGTGGTCCACCGCGTTGGGAACATAGTCGACGCACGCATCGCCCGAGTATTGCCGGATGAGTTCCATCAACCAGCGCGATATCACGATCTTGTGCAGCGGCAGCGACCACGTCTCGGCCACGCGATCCATCGGCTGGCCCGAATGCGCGCCGTAATCCTGCACGAAATACGCCTTCGCGCCTTTTCGGCTGGAAAGATCAGCAACCCACCGGGCGGTCTGCCACCATGTCGCCACCACGACGTCGCCGTCGGGCACATCGGAATTCTTCACCGGCCGAATTCGCTTGATCTGAATGTGCTTGACGTCCAGGCCGCGAAAGTGCGAAGGATCAGGCGGGCGCGGCGGCAGGAAGCCGAACCGTTCCACCCAATTGTGCATCTGGCATTTCGCACGGGCAAGACGCCCCGGCGGTGTCCACGGCGTGGACACAACCGTCACGTTGTGGCCGCGGCGTTGAAGCCGCTGCGCGTAAATCGCGATGACGCGAATCCCGCCTGCAATTCCTGCGTGCGGAAGGATGAAAGTGATTTGCAGTTTTTTCTCGTTCATGGCGTTCAATAACCCCGCAATGCGCACACGGCCAATCGCCAGGAATCGATCGACCACGGTTCACGAAGCAGCGCCTTTGCCGCGTAGCGGCGGCCCGTCGCTGGCTCGCAGGCGTGCAGCGCCATCCAACCCCATTGTCGATACAGATCAAGCCGCGATTGAAACGGCGCCGGCGGAATCGTGGGCGAACCGGGCAGGCCCCGGCGCGCCCACGCGTCGGCCAACGCGGTGGCCACCGCTCGCTGCTGCCGCTTCAACTGGCTGGCGACAAGTCCATTCACAGTGCGCCGCCAGATGAACAACGGTTCAGGCAGATTGGCCAACTGGCCGACCTCGCCCAGACGCAGCCACAAGTCGTAATCCTCAGCCGGACACAGGTGCCGGTATCCACCAACCCGTTCGATCGCGCTGCGGCGAATCATCGCCGCAGGGTGATAAATGCACGAGATGCCGCGAAGGTGACACTCCTCGATGTCATCATGCGCCAGCGGAACCGGCGCCACACCAAGCCTGCGACCTTCCGGATCAATGGCAACCGCGCTTGAACCGAGCGCGACCAGGGATTCCTCTTCCACCATGCGCTTGACCTGAAGTTCAAATCGCTGAGGATCGCACCGGTCGTCTGCGTCCATGCGCGCAATGAACTGGCCCGTCGCCGCAGCGAGACCATCATTCAGCGCACCGACGATTCCCGTGTTCGGCCGGCTGAGGATACGCAGGCGCGCATCGTCCTCGGCCCAGCGCTGCAGTATCGCCAGCGTATCATCGGTCGACCCGTCATCCACGACGACGCATTCGTAATCGCAAAATGTCTGTGAGCGAATGCTCTGGAGCGCGGCTTCCAAGTACGGCTGGCCGTTGAACACCGTCATGACGACGGTTACCAGAGGCGATTTCACGTCCGAATCTCCTGCGCCCCGCGCGGCGGTGGATGGTTCATCGCATCTGCACATGGGTCGGGCACGTGATCGTTCTCGTGTCTCATTGGAATCGATCCGATCATTCGAGGTCATTCGAGGACGAACGCAACGGCAATCGCGGCGGCTGAAATCAAGAGAGCCGGCAAGTCGATTGCAGGCTGCCAGAGTTTCAGCCGAGCCATGGCGGCGGCTGTCGCAGGATAGTTCAGCCATTCCACTGCAGCGACGCCAACAATGAATCCGACTTCTCCTTTGAGGTGATATCCCAAGAGTGCTCCGCCGATCAGAAACATCAAGTGAGTGCCCAGCAGCACCATGCTGTCGAACGTGCGTCCCAGCGCCAGCAACACGCTGCCATAGGTTGAATTGACGATGCCGCCCAATGCGCCTGCGGCGAGAATTTGCAGCATCCAGCCCGCACTCCACCATTCCTCGGGATACAGCAATCGAATCAGGTGAGAGCCCAGCAGCATCAGCGGCAGCAGGACCAGCAGGCTCAATCCGATCAACGACATTCGCACGCGGCCGAGGTAATGGCTGAGCATGTGCGGGCGCGTCCGCGCAACTTCCGAAAGCACGGGGAAGGCCACGTGCGCGCCGATCTGCTTGATGAACTGCGGCGCCAGCATTGCCAGCGGCACAGCGTAGCCGTACACGCCCAGCGTCGCCGTGCCAAGCAATCGACCGCACATGATGCGGTCGGCCTGCATGGCGAAGAACGTGAGCGCGGTGCTGAAGAAGATCCAGCGGCCGAAGCGGAACATTGCTCGCGCATCCTCGGCGTTCCAGCAGAATCTGTTCCGATGCCCGGGAACCAGAAAGTGCGTCGCAACCGTATAAAAGAGGTTGCTGATCATCGCGCCGCCCACCAGCGCCCAAACCGTGGGACTGAACCACGCCCACACGATGATCACCGTGTAATTGATTACTTGATCGCCGATGCCCAGCAGCATGATCTTCCGCATGCGCAGGTGGCGATTCAACCACACGATGGATGTCGAGTTGAATCCCGACAAAACAGCGGTGAACCCCACGATGGGAATCAGCCATACCAGCAGTGGTTCGTTGAAGAACTGCGAGACTGGCCACGCGCCCAGACAGGCGATGATCCACAGCATGAACCCGCGCCCAACTTGCATGGTCCAGGCTGTATTGAGAAACGTGGCGTCATCGCCCTTCTTGTTCTGAATGATGCCGGGGCCAATGCCGATGTCGGAGAACATCTCCAGTCCGATCAGAAACACGCTGACCATCGCCATTAAGCCAGTGACTTCCGGCACGATGAGACGCGAGAGAATGAGGCTGCTCGCGAATCGCAGAACCTGCGAGGTTCCATATCCAGTCATCAGCCAGGCCGAACCGAACATCGCGCGCGTCTTGAGCGACAACGCCGGCGGCTGCGGCGCGCCGACCTGCAAGTCAACCGTTGCCTCAGCATCCATTGAGCCCAGCGAGGTGACTGTTGTAGCAATTTGCGATGCGCTCATGGGCTGTGCTGAAGGATTCACTTGGTCAACCGCCCACGCAATCTGCGACACCCTGCCTGAACACGGAACGATGAACTTTGCCGCCTCAAATCATGGTGAGCCGGCCCTCGAGTTCAACCCATTGTGGCTTGGGGAACTCCCAAATCATTCACGGTTCCTACCCCGCGCACGTTTTTACATTCACGCACACTGCAAAAAACAATGGCCCCCTGCGGGGGCCATTGAAACGATCCTGAGGTTCGGGATGCTGACGCTATAGGAATTCTGACTGATCAGGGCTTTTGGATTGCGCCGATCGTCACTGCTCCCGTCAGTGGACGGAGATTCCCAAGGATGTCCTTATGCACTCCCGGCACAGCCTGTCCCGTGTTCGCACTGAACTGTGGCACGTACTGGCTGTTGAGGTCTGCGGTGCTGAAGGAGC
>CAMPIL010000108.1 GCA_946886375.1 uncultured Phycisphaerales bacterium | reverse complement strand
GGCCAGGATCATCGCACGCGCCGGCACGCGGAACAGCCCGAGTCCCGGCACGAACTCGTGCATGATGCGATAGGCAGGGGTAAATCGCCCCAGCATCATCACGATTGAAATCGCAAGCGCAATCTGCATCGCCAACAGAGCCGCGCGCCGGCGCACGCCAAATGACATCGCCGCAAGAATGAGCGTGAACACGCCAACGTAGCCTGCGAATTCCCAGTTCTGCTGCACGGTCCAGTTCCACTTCGATGCGTGCCAGCCGAAGGCGTGCGCCCGGTTTCTCCAGGGCATCAGGAACTCGGTGAACGATGCGGGCGGCACCGACATGAACGTGGCGAATTCATAGGTGTTGCTGCCGCGATCCGAGTGCAGCGCGAACTCGGCGGCAGGCAAGAGTTGGATTGCGGAGAAACACGCCGCTGAAATCGCCGTGATGGCCAATCCAATCGCGATGAACCGAATCGACGCCCCCATCCCCTGCTTTTCATCTTCATCGCGCAGTGTCCGCACGATTACATACACCGTGACGAGCAGGCCAGTGTAGTAACAGTTCTGCGGCTCGCCTGCGAGGAATTGCACGCCCATCACCGCGCCAGCCAACAGCATCCACCACGTCCATGCTTTCCAGCCCAGGATTCGGGCCTGCACCGCGCGCTCGATGCACCACAGCGCCAGCGGTATCCACGTCATCGTGAACAACATCGTCAAGTGCCCCACCGCCGCGTTCGCCATCGCGTAATTGCCGAGCATGTACGGCGCCGCGGCGATGAACGCCGCGCTCGCGTCCAACCTCACCCGCCGCAAATACATGTACATGAACGATCCCGCCAGAACGCCATGCAGCGCGATCATCCACTTGTGCGCGTGAATCACCGGCATGAGCAGGTGCAGCCAACTCAACGGATAGAACACGGTGGCCTGCGGGTTGGCCGCAAACGGCGTGCCGCAATAGTTGTACGGGTCCCACAGCGGCAGCCGGCCCGCCAGCAGATGCTCGCGCGTGAACTGGTGCAGCCAGTGAAAATACAGGCGAATGTCGGAGGTGTCGATCAATTCATCGACGGATGAAAAGAGGATTGGCCAATGAAAAATGATCGCAAGCAGCACGAGGCCCGCATATGGAAGCGCAGCGGAGAACCTGGAGTGCGCACTTGAACCGACAACCTGATTCGACTGACGCAATCGCGCGGATCCGCGGACATCAGTCCAGTGTATTCAAGCGATGACTAACTTGGAACGCGGCCTAAATGAAAAAAATAGAACCGGCACGAGTACGTGCCGGTTCAGGGTGAGGTTGTTGCGTTCAGAATCGCAGAGCGACTCAATACCGGTAATACTCCGGCTTGTACGGGCCTTCCATCGGCACGCCGATGTACTGGGCCTGCTTGGGCGAGAGCTTCGTCAGCTTTGCGCCCAACTTTTCAAGGTGCAGGCGGGCCACGTCCTCGTCCAGTTTCTTGGGCAGCGTGTACACTTTCTTCTCATAGTTGACGTGATTCTTATGAAGTTCAAGCTGCGCGAGAACCTGGTTGGTGAACGATGAACTCATCACGAAACTCGGATGGCCCGTCGCGCAACCTAAGTTGAGCAGCCGACCTTCGGCCAGCACGATGACGCTGTGGGCCTTGATCTTGCCCGAGGCGGCAAACTGCCATTCATCAACCTGCGGCTTCACGTTCACGCGCTTGATGCCGGGATAATTGGCCAGGCCCGCCATATCGATTTCGTTGTCGAAGTGGCCGATGTTGCCCACGATGGCATTGTGCTTCATGCGGGCCATGTGCTCGGCGGTGATGATGTTCAGGTTGCCGGTGGCGGTGACGAAGATGTCGGCGGTTTCGACGACATCTTCAAGCGTGACGACCTGGTAGCCATCCATGCACGCCTGCAACGCGCAGATCGGGTCGATTTCGGTGATGACAACCCGGCACTGCTGGCCGCGCAGCGATTGGGCGCAGCCCTTGCCCACGTCGCCGTAGCCACAGATCACCGCGACCTTGCCCGCGAGCATCACATCGGTGGCGCGCATGATGCCATCCACAAGCGAGTGCCGGCAGCCATAGATGTTGTCGAACTTGGACTTGGTGACGGAGTTGTTGACGTTAATGGCTGGGAACAGCAGCGTCTTGTTGTGGGCCATCTGGTACAACCGCGTGACGCCGGTGGTGGTTTCCTCCGACACGCCTTGGATTGCCGTGGCGAAGTTCTCCCAGAAGCGCGGCTTGGCGGACTGGATGTCGGCCAGCAGTTGCAGCACGATCTGGAACTCTTCGCTGTCAGCGGTGGAAAGATCGGGCACGCCCGCGGATGAGCGGTTGTATTCAAGGCCTTTGTGAACCAGCAGCGTTGCGTCGCCGCCGTCATCGAGGATAAGCGTCGGCCCCTTGCCATCGCCCCAGTGCAGAGCCTGGAAGGTGCACCACCAATACTCC
Source organism: uncultured Phycisphaerales bacterium (assembly GCA_946886375.1). Next base: position 7,573 of record CAMPIL010000108.1, on the reverse strand, counting down.
GGCAGCGATTCACCCTTCCATGCAAACACCGGCACGCCCTTGGGGTTCTGCACGGTGCCATTGCGGCCGACGGCAACAGCGGCGGCGGCGTGATCCTGCGTGGAGAAAATGTTGCACGACGCCCAGCGAACCTGCGCGCCCAACTCAACCAGCGTTTCGATCAGCACCGCGGTCTGGATCGTCATGTGCAGCGACCCGGTGATGCGCGCCCCGGCCAGCGGCTTCTGCCCTGCGTATTGCTGACGCAACGCCATCAGCCCCGGCATCTCGTGCTCGGCCAGTTCAATTTCCTTGCGGCCGAACGCCACCGTCTTGGGCGAAAGGTCCGCAACCTTGAAAGGCAGGTTGGTGAACAGCGGCAGCCCGGTATCCATAAAGGTGGAAGCCGCGGGGCCGGACGGTCGGGTTGCAGTGGTCGTGGACACGAGAGCAATCTCCAAAGTGGATCAAGTCATGAGGATGGGTCGGCACATTCATCCGTTCATCCGGATATATTGTAGAACCCATCTTCACCCCGTGCAAACCGGGCTGGGGCACTAGTTTTGGCGTTTTTATCAGGCGGGACAAGGCCGATCACAAGCCCCGACGTCAGGCGAGGTTCAAAACAGCGAAATCACGGTTCCATCGGCGAACCGCCCGGCGGGTTGCGGGTGGCTCATCTCACGCCCGGCCAACCACCACTTCTGCGGCGTCATCATCCGCAATCGCAACCAGCGCGAGATGGACGGTTTGGCACAGCGCTGGTCATCGCCTCCGCACATCGCGCAGGTGCTCAGGATTTCACTCCATGCTTCAGACCAGTTCCGCATGCGGATGTGGATGGGATCAAAACCGTACCAGGTTGCGCGCGACTCGACGATGCGCACATCCCGCCGCTGGGCAAGGTCAACTATCAAGTCGTGCAGTTCATTGGCGCGGCGGATGGCATCCTCGTACGTCAACTTATGTCTGGGAAACAGCATTGTCTTCACGATGGTGAACTGCCATGGCTGCACGGCGCGTATGGATTCGATAGGCAGCGAAGTCATGGCGATGCTCGCGCCGTGATGCAGCAGCCGCTCGATGCACTGCTCAACCCACGCAGCGACTTTCTGCGGCGATGCGCCGTAGATGATGTCGTTGCCGACGTCGGTGATGAGCGCGAACGTCTGGGTCTTTTCCCCTTTCGAAGATTCGGCGCGGGTGCGTGTGGACGTTTGCGCAAGCGCGTCCCACAGACCGCATTCGAGAATGGATGGCAGTTCGCGCAGCAGCACGCGGCTGCGCATGCCGTAGGACCGGCCGTGGCCGATCGCAGCAAAAATCTCCAGCGGCGAGCTGAACATCAATCGCGATGTTTCGATGACGGTTGAGATCGCGCGCGTGAGGTTGCTCGCGCCCAAAAGGACCAGACGCGCGCCCGGATGAGATTGTCCTGAACTCGCCACGGCCCCAGCATAGGTGTGCTCTGAATCAGCGGCCATTCGTGCCTCATTTCTGGAATGAGCTGCACCATCGGCGGAAATTCTGGATCAAAGCACGTAGTGAACTCGTACTAACTTCAGGGCGAGCAAGGAATCCGCATGAGCCAGCCGATCAAGCCAACGTTCAAACTTGTTTCACGCGGGGCGGCGAAGCGGCTTGGTGTTCTGGCTCTGCTGAGTGCGGCAGCGCTGCTATGGTGTCACTGCACCATGATCCGCATGCCCGGCAAGAGTTTTCAACGTTCGCTGCCGCCGCTGACGGATTCGCAGACGGCTCTGTCGAATGAAGTTCGCCGCGATGTCGAAATGCTCGGCGGGAAAATCGGCCGCCGCAATATCTTCTACTCCTCTGGTTATCGCGCAGCGCAGCAATACATCGAGCGCGAATTGCAGACTTGCGGCTTCGACGTCCGGCGGCAAACCTTCAAGGTGCAAGGCGTGGAGTGCGCGAACGTTGAGGTCGAAATCCCCGGCTCAGGATCGCGCGATGAGATCATCATCATCGGCGCACATTACGACTCCGTGGATGACAGTCCCGCGGCGAACGACAACGCTTCGGGCGTCGCGGCGACCTTGGCCCTGGCGCGGCGGTTTGGTTCAACAGACGCCGCTCCGCCGGTCCGAACGCTTCGTTTCGTGTTCTTCGCCAACGAAGAGCCGCCGTGCTTCATGACGCGCGACATGGGCAGCCTCGTGTACGCCACGCGAAGCAAAGAGCAACGCGAGAACATCATCGCCATGGTCAGCCTGGAGACCATTGGCTATTTCAGCGATCAACCCGGCAGCCAGACATACCCCATCAAGCCCGTCGGCTGGTTTTACCCCAACACAGGCAACTTCATCGGCTTTGTCGGAAATTACCACTCGCGATCGCTGGTTCGAGCGGCGATCGGGACTTTCCGCGAGCATGCAAAGTTCCCATCGGAAGGGGCCGCCCTTCCCGATTGGATCGAGGGAGTGTCGTGGTCGGACCAATGGTCGTTCTGGCAGCAGGGTTATCGGGCGATCATGGTGACCGATACCGCCCCCTTCCGTTACCCGTGGTACCACACCGAACAGGACACCCCCGACAAACTCGATTATGACGTTCCATCGGCGAACCGCCCGGCGGGTTGCGGGTGGCTCATCTCACGCCCGGCCAACCACCACTTCTGCGGCGTCATCATCCGCAATCGCAACCAGCGCGAGATGGACGGTTTGGCACAGCGCTGGTCATCGCCTCCGCACATCGCGCAGGTGCTCAGGATTTCACTCCATGCTTCAGACCAGTTCCGCATGCGGATGTGGATGGGATCAAAACCGTACCAGGTTGCGCGCGACTCGACGATGCGCACATCCCGCCGCTGGGCAAGGTCAACTATCAAGTCGTGCAGTTCATTGGCGCGGCGGATGGCATCCTCGTACGTCAACTTATGTCTGGGAAACAGCATTGTCTTCACGATGGTGAACTGCCATGGCTGCACGGCGCGTATGGATTCGATAGGCAGCGAAGTCATGGCGATGCTCGCGCCGTGATGCAGCAGCCGCTCGATGCACTGCTCAACCCACGCAGCGACTTTCTGCGGCGATGCGCCGTAGATGATGTCGTTGCCGACGTCGGTGATGAGCGCGAACGTCTGGGTCTTTTCCCCTTTCGAAGATTCGGCGCGGGTGCGTGTGGACGTTTGCGCAAGCGCGTCCCACAGACCGCATTCGAGAATGGATGGCAGTTCGCGCAGCAGCACGCGGCTGCGCATGCCGTAGGACCGGCCGTGGCCGATCGCAGCAAAAATCTCCAGCGGCGAGCTGAACATCAATCGCGATGTTTCGATGACGGTTGAGATCGCGCGCGTGAGGTTGCTCGCGCCCAAAAGGACCAGACGCGCGCCCGGATGAGATTGTCCTGAACTCGCCACGGCCCCAGCATAGGTGTGCTCTGAATCAGCGGCCATTCGTGCCTCATTTCTGGAATGAGCTGCACCATCGGCGGAAATTCTGGATCAAAGCACGTAGTGAACTCGTACTAACTTCAGGGCGAGCAAGGAATCCGCATGAGCCAGCCGATCAAGCCAACGTTCAAACTTGTTTCACGCGGGGCGGCGAAGCGGCTTGGTGTTCTGGCTCTGCTGAGTGCGGCAGCGCTGCTATGGTGTCACTGCACCATGATCCGCATGCCCGGCAAGAGTTTTCAACGTTCGCTGCCGCCGCTGACGGATTCGCAGACGGCTCTGTCGAATGAAGTTCGCCGCGATGTCGAAATGCTCGGCGGGAAAATCGGCCGCCGCAATATCTTCTACTCCTCTGGTTATCGCGCAGCGCAGCAATACATCGAGCGCGAATTGCAGACTTGCGGCTTCGACGTCCGGCGGCAAACCTTCAAGGTGCAAGGCGTGGAGTGCGCGAACGTTGAGGTCGAAATCCCCGGCTCAGGATCGCGCGATGAGATCATCATCATCGGCGCACATTACGACTCCGTGGATGACAGTCCCGCGGCGAACGACAACGCTTCGGGCGTCGCGGCGACCTTGGCCCTGGCGCGGCGGTTTGGTTCAACAGACGCCGCTCCGCCGGTCCGAACGCTTCGTTTCGTGTTCTTCGCCAACGAAGAGCCGCCGTGCTTCATGACGCGCGACATGGGCAGCCTCGTGTACGCCACGCGAAGCAAAGAGCAACGCGAGAACATCATCGCCATGGTCAGCCTGGAGACCATTGGCTATTTCAGCGATCAACCCGGCAGCCAGACATACCCCATCAAGCCCGTCGGCTGGTTTTACCCCAACACAGGCAACTTCATCGGCTTTGTCGGAAATTACCACTCGCGATCGCTGGTTCGAGCGGCGATCGGGACTTTCCGCGAGCATGCAAAGTTCCCATCGGAAGGGGCCGCCCTTCCCGATTGGATCGAGGGAGTGTCGTGGTCGGACCAATGGTCGTTCTGGCAGCAGGGTTATCGGGCGATCATGGTGACCGATACCGCCCCCTTCCGTTACCCGTGGTACCACACCGAACAGGACACCCCCGACAAACTCGATTATGACCGCATGGCGAGGGTTGTAGAGGGTCTGCAGGCTGTAGTGGACGGCTTAGCGCATGGAAAATGATGTGAAAATCGCAAAAAAATCTTTGCGTCCACGCCAGTTTTTTGATCGGGCTGCGTATTTCACGGTAGAGGATGTGCTTTTGGATCATTGATGTTCGCAGCGGAGCCCGCAGTGACCTTGACCGAAGCCGGATCATCTCACACGAACTGGGCGCTGATCTTTGACGCAGCCCGAGGCGAAGGACTCCCGGCCAAGACGGCGATGGAGCAACTGGTCCGCCGGTACTGGCCCGCTGTGTACGCCTACATTCGTCAAACCGGGCGCAGCGTCGATGAAGCGTCAGACCTGACCCAGGGTTTCGTCTGTGAAATCATTCTGGGGCGCAATCTGTTCGGGCACGCTGATCCCAACCGCGGACGCTTCCGAACGCTGCTGCTCACGGCATTGCAGAACTTCCTCCGCCAGCAACACCGCAGTGAGACCGCGGCCCGGCGCGCGCCGGACAAGGCTCCGCTGCGCCTTGATGAACACGATTTGGCGGCGATGCAGCCGTCCTCCGCCCTCACGCCGGAGCAGGCCTTCAGCACACAGTGGCACGCCACGCTGGTGCATCGTGTGCTGGAGCGCGTGCGGACCAGTTGCCGGGCTTCGGGTCTTGAGGCTCACTGGCGCGTGTTTGAGGCGAGAGTGGTCCGGCCGATGCTCTTCGGCGAAAAACGCGTGGCGTACGCGAAACTGGTGGAACTGCTTGAACTCGATGACGCCGGCCAGGCCGCCAACATGATGGTCACGGTCAAGAGGCGGTTTGTGCGCGGGTTGATCGAGGAAGTCGGCTGGACGGTTCACGATCCGATGCAGATTGAAGAGGAATTGCGTGCCTTGCTGCGCGACATGGAGACCCGCACATGAATCCATGCGATTCCAACAACCCACAGCACGAATCTGACGATCTGCCGCTGCGCCTGGCCCCGGATCAGGATGACGAAACCGCGCTGCCGTTCACGCATAAGAAGCCAGAGCCGTGCGATCCAGCGCAGGCGGCAAATCAGGAAACCGTGCTGGAGAAAACCACGCCGCCGGCAGGCGAAGACGCCGACCCTTTGAAGCAAGCACTTCAGTGGGCTTTGGATTCTCTGCACCAACCCGCGATGGCCGCCGCCGACTGGCTGGCGCGCGACATCGATCCATCGCATCCTTCAGCCGCGGCGTTGCTCAGCGATCCAAAGATCACGCTCGCGCAGGTGCGGCAGGCCAAGGCGGTGTTCAAGACCATGCGCATCGTGGGCGAGAAATCCGCTGACCGCCGCGTGGGCGCGCGCATGTACGCCGCTGCAATTGCTGCGGGCCTGGTTCGCCACGGTCGAAAGATCACCACCCAGTCCGATGCCGCACTGAAGCGCGGCTTCCAGGGATTGCTCGACGACCGCCGCATGCCGCTGCCGCTGCGCGATCTTTCCGGAATGGCCTTGTGCATCCTTGATGAGAAGAAGTTTGCGACTCCTGATCAGAACCAAACCCGGAGCAAATCTGCGTGAATCGAGAAGAACAGTGGGCGGATGGCGTATCTGCGCTTGAAATCGAGCGCAAATTCCTTTTGGACGGCCTGCCGAGCATCCCCGGCGGGGCGGAAGTCTGGCACATTGAGCAGGGTTACGTTCCGCCAGATCCCCGCGCACCCGACGGCATGCGGATTCGCCGCACGGCCATGTCAGGTGGGCACATCGTCTGCACGCAAACAATCAAGCGCGGCAGCGGCCTCGTGCGCACCGAAATGGAGCGCACCATCTCCGAATCCCAATTCCACCAGTTGTGGGCCCGCACCGCCGGACGCCGCATCAACAAGATTCGCCACCGCGTCCGCGAAAAGGACGTCACGTGGGAGATCGATCAATTCCAAGGCATCGATCTGGTGCTGGCGGAAGTCGAATTGCCATCGGCCGATATTCCCTTGCGGTTTCCCAACTGGGTCATGGCCCACATGCTTCGCGAAGTGACCGACGACCCGCAATACACGAACTTTGCGATCGCCGAACGCTCCAGCCGCTCGTCTTGAGTCTGGCGGAAATGGCCGGTACACTTCTGCCCCTGCCAAAACCCAGGATTCAGGACCCATGGCCAAAACCTTCCGCTGCTCCATCGTCACCCCCGTCGCCTCCATCTTTGAAGGCGAGTTGACCTACGCCTCCATTCCCGCGTGGGACGGCCAGTTGGGCATGATGCCCGGCGAATCGCCGATGCTGACGAAACTGGGCGTGGGTTCGCTGCGGCTGGACTTTCCCCCGCCCGATGAAGGCAGCCGCTGGTTCATGATCGATGGCGGTTTCGCCCAGGTCCAAGGCGACAACCTCACGCTGCTGACCGAAGCCGCGATTCCCGCTGAAACCATTTCCCTGCAGCAAGCCGAGGCCGAACTGGCTGAGGCCAACGCGCGCGTGACCAAGCCCGGCGAAGACCGCGCAAAAGTCGAACACGATCAGCAAAGGGCGATGGCCAAGGTCACCCTGGCCCGCAGCGCAAGCGACCGCGGCGGCGCAATCTGAGCCGGCGCATGCCCTGCCGACATCGCGCGAAGGTCTGAAACAGGGACGAGATTTCACTGTCCCCAGGACAGAATGACCTTGAGCAAGTCTTGAAAATTGACCAGGCCGTCGCCCGCAGGATAAGGGGCGATGTCGGCAGGACAAGGCACGGCGCATGGGCCCCACGAATTGATCACCGAAAGCAGATCGCTGACGTTGACGACGCCATCCATGTTGATGTCCACCGGCGGCTGAAACTCGAAGGCGCCCATGTCCACCGCCGGCAAGCCGGTCGTTCCGGTGTTCCCCGAATTGACCGTCTCTGGATCATTGCGAAAACGCTTCTGGTTCCAAAGATCAAGCGGCAGCAGTTCCTTGAGGATTCCATCATCGTCCAGATCGAACTGATCGCGCGGAAGCGCAGCGTTGTCGCCCGCATCGATGCACGGCGAGCCATGTTGCAATCGGAAGTCGCCGTTCAAGGAGTTCACAAATGACGGGTTGTCTGCGGTGTTACCTGTTCCGGGCCAGCCCCCGCCGATGCAGGAGTAGGAGACGTTCGCGTTGCCGG
>CAMPIL010000107.1 GCA_946886375.1 uncultured Phycisphaerales bacterium | reverse complement strand
TCACATAGCTTGTTGCGCAACGCCCACGATGCCAACATCTTTGTGGTAGCTGGCCATTCCTCCCCAGCGTCGCGGTACTTTTCAACAATCGCCTGAAACATTTCCTGCTTGTTCATTTCGACATCTCCACTAGTCGATTTCCACTACTTTCCCCCAGCCATCGGTGACGGCCTCCGCCGTCACAATTTCTCGCACATTTACGAGCATTTCACGATTTGCTTCGTACTTGATCTCTTTGCGGAATTGTAGTTGACCAACCACGATCCCCGAATGAACGTTGTGCAGCGCTGCAAACTTCACGATTCGTTCTTTGCTGTAAAACGGCTTTACCCTTGCAATGAACGATTGAATCGTTTGCGCAGGCAAGAGCATTTCACAAGCCTCAGCGTCGGCTCGCCGCTCTGTCTCCGAAGGAGACTCAACCCGATCAGTGCCCACAATGTCTGTGTCCACGACAGCCGCGTCTCTGTGCCGAATGTGTGAGCATTCATGTGCCAAGGTGTGCCAGAAATTGTCGATCCTTCCGAATCGAAGTGACATCGCGATGACAGGCTGATCGTCTGCCAACCAAAGCGCTGCACCATCAATATGGGTGCCTTCCAAGTGCTCGACAACAACGAATCTAATGCCCATGTCCGCAAGAACACGAGGCACTAAACGGGTTTGTTCGGCATGCTTCGCTAGGGCTTTGAGTTTGGGAATCCCCTCATCAAAAGCCTTGCGAGTGAATCTTGACACTTTCAAGCTGCCGGCCAGCTTTGCTGCACGGTAGCACCACACGCTTTGTGCCGCCGTTAGTCCCTCATCTTCCGCCCGCACCGATGCACGCGCGGCTGCGGCGAACTTCGGTTGTTCATCAAGCGACTTGCCAAAAAATCGGATCAGCTCATTCTCAAGCTCATCCACCGTCTTGGTCTTATTGATCCATTGCCGCCGTTCCATCTCTCGCACAGGCGCAATAGTGAAGAGCTTTGCCGCGCGTTTCACGGCGCTGTTATCTTGCTTCTCTTGGGCAAGTCGATATGCCGTCTCAAGGTTCATCCAATACTGCGCGGAAATGCCCAGTGCATCCTCCAACTGCTTCGCAGTAGTCGGAGTGATAGCGGTCTGGCCAGAAATGATCTTGCTGACATTCGAGGGGTCCTGCCCGATGATCTTGGCAAGATCAGCCTGAGTCCATCCAAGCTCATCAAGCTCGTCCTTGATGAACTCGCCCGGCGGGAACACTTCCGCAGGTACGCGCTTGTTGGTTTCTGAGTATCCCATCAGTGGTAGTCCTCCACGCCGACAATGACGATGACGTTTGAGGGGTTGCCTTTCTTGATCTCCATGATCAGTCGATACTGGTTGTTGAGTCTCATTGAGTGCTGGTGTGAACGGTTGCCTTTGAGTTTCTCGAATTTGTTGCCTCGAACCGCTGCGAGTGTCCGTTCGTCAGGTGCAGCGCGAATTGACTGCACCCGTTTCCGGTAGGCGTTCACGAGAGCGTCCGACAGGCCCATCTTGAAGGTTTTGTCTGTCTCAAGCTTGTCCAAGTCGTCGTTGTCAAACTCCACATCCATAGCAGGTTTCGAGCCTCTCACTCTCGGGGCGTTTTGTCTATCTTCGGACTGGATAACGGCTTTGTCAAGTGATAAATTGGCAACTTGATCAATTTACCAATTTTAGTCTTCACTGCAAGTCGCTCATGCATAATGGATGTGTGAAAAAGTTGAATACAGCCCAGCGCGTCCAGGTGGTGAAGGTGCTTTGCGAGGGTTGTTCGATCAACGCCATCGTTCGCATGACCGGGATCGCCAAGACGAAGCGGAAATTGCAGCCGGTTCGATGAAGCGCGGATCGTACAAGCCGCGGCAAAAGGCTAAAGCATAATTTCAGACGCTACCAGTACCAAAGCGTTGCCAATCACCATCTTTGCGATATGTAAACCGGGACACCGGCTCATTCGCAGTGAACTTGCTCTGAACCCGCATCGCGATGCGAGCGCTGAACGCACTCTCACTTGCGATGAACAAGCTCTCACGCGTTCGCGGTTTGCGGCGCGGCGGCCGGCGCCTGCTCCACGCGCGGGAACAGCGCCACCTTCACCACCTTCGTGCCAGGATTCATGCCGCCCCATTGTGCCAGATCAGCCAGGCGATCCTTGCCCGGCTGGATGCGCAGGTTCAGCGCGCTCCACAGTTCTTGCATCTTCGCGGGCATTGCGGGCCACAGCAGCAGCGATGCGATGCGCACCGCTTCGATGCACTCGTACAGAATCGTCGCCAGTTCATCGCGGCGAGCCGGGTCCTTGGCGACCTTGAACGGCTCGCTGGCGTTGATGTAGGCATCGATCGTGCGGATCAACGACAGCGCCGCTGCGATCGAAGTGGACAAGTCAAACTCCTCGATCGCCTGCCGCGATTCATCCACCGCCTTCGCAGCCGCCGCCCGCAGATCGAAATCCTGCGCGACCGCGCTGGGGCGCCCGGCGGGGGGCACCGCGCCCTCAAAGTACTTGCCGATCATCGCCGTCACGCGGCTGGCGCAGTTGCCCACGGTGTTCACGAGATCGGTGTTGTATGTCTCGTGAAATCGCGATGCGGAAAAGTCTGAATCCGTCGCGCCCAGCGGCCCTTGCGTGGCGAGGTAATAGCGGAACGCATCGAGGCTGTACGCCGCGATGTAGCGGTTCATCGCGTCCTGATCGATGAAATTGCCCAGGCTCTTGGACATCTTCTGGCCTTCGGAAATCCAGAAACTGTGCGCGTACACGCAGCGCGGCAGCGGCAGTTTCAGGGCCATGAGCATCGCGGGCCAGATGACCGCGTGGAACCACAGAATCTCCTTGCCGATGACGTGGTACGTGGCGGGCCAGTATTTCTCGCGGGCTGTGCGCTGCGGATTGTCTTGTGATTCGCCCAGGCCCAGCGCGGTGATGTAGTTGAACAGCGCATCGACCCACACGTACACGACGTGGGCCTTGTCGTTGGGCATGGGAATGCCCCACTTGAAATTGGTGCGCGAGACGGGCACGTCCTGCAGGCCCTCGCGCATCCGGCCGAGCACTTCGTTGCGGCGGGCCTCGGGCTGCACGAAATCCGGCCGCTGCGCGAACAACTCCTCCAGCGATTTCTGAAATCGGCTCAGGCGGAAGTAATAGTTGTTCTCCCGCGCGCGGGTCAGCGGCTTCTTCGACACCGGCGATTTGTAATCCAGTTCCTTGGCCTTGGTCTCGGTGTAATACTCTTCCTGGCCTTCGTCGTACCAGCCTTCGAACTGGCCGAGGTAGATGGCGTCGGAGGCGAGCAGTTGCGTGATGAAGGACTGAACTTGTCTTTCGTGACGCGGCTGGGTGGTGCGGATGAAATCGTCGTTGGAGATGGCGAAGTCGGCCATCACGCGCTGGAAGACCGCGGCGTTCTCATCGGCGAGGTCCTGCGGCGAAATGCCCCGCGCCACGGCCGATTTCTCCACCTTCTGGCCATGTTCATCGGTGCCCGTGAGGAAGAACAGATCGTGCCCGGCAAAGCGCTGGAAGCGGGCGTACACATCGCACACCGTGCTGGTGTAAACGTGGCCGATGTGCGGCTTGTCGTTCACATAGAAAATGGGCGTGGTGATGTATCGCGGATCGGACATACGGCGATTGTACGGGGCAAGATGGAGATTGGCAGAACCGCGCCGGCTTGTTTGCCGTTTGATGATGACTGACCGATGATGGGTGGTCGTGATGCGCGGCTAGGATCACGCCGCAACATGGCAACTTGGGACTGACTGATTGGAACGCAAGAAGTTTGAAAACCTCTCGCTGGAGCACCTTGACGCGGTGTATCGCATGGCGTTGCAGTTGTCGCGCCATCCCGATGAGGCCAGCGACCTGGTGCAGGAAACTTACCTCAAGGCGCTGGGGGCTTCGGCACGGTATGTCGAGCAGGGCGGCGGCATGCGTCCGTGGCTGTTCAAGATTCTTCACAACGTCTTTTACACCCGCTTGGAACGGGCCAAGCGGGCCTCGACCCTGGCTGAGGAGGCGGATGTCGCCCAGTCCACCCAACCCGGCCCGGACGAACCCCTGCCGGCGTGGAGCCTGGCGGACCTGGACTGGGAGCACGTGGATGAACGTCTGAAAACCGCCATCGACAATCTCAAGACCGATTACCGCGAGGTTCTGCTCTTGTGGGGCGTCGAAGGCCTGAAATATCGCGAAATTGCCGATATTCTCGCCATTCCCATTGGCACGGTGATGAGCCGGCTGCACCGGGCGCGTACGATTCTCGCCGAGGAATTAGCCACTTTGGCCGAAGAAAAACGGCTGACCGGCGGTTGAAATCTCAGCGACTTTGCGACTTTTCCACACGCAACGATGTCCGAATCACTTGACCCACAACTTCTGAAACTCTGCTGCGATGGCGAGGCCACGCCCGAGCAACTTGCGCACCTGGAGCGCCATCTTCAGGCGCACCCGGAGCAGCGCAGCGAGATCGCGGGGCAACTGCAGTTTGAACGCAAGTTGCGCGACTGCGTGGGGAATCTGATCAAGCAAACTTCGCCGCACGCGCCGCAGTCACTGCGAGAATCGGTTCGCGCTGCGATGGCGGCACAAACATTGGAAGCAGATGCGGATCGCAAGCCGCTGGCACGCGATGGCGTGCTGGCGCGGATTTTCACCAATCCGCAGCGCGCGAATTTCTTTGCTGTCGCCGCCACGCTCGCGCTGGTTGCAGGCGCGGTGCTGTTTGGAATCTTCGGCCGCACGATCGACGACTTCAACGTGCCCACCACCAGCGATCTGGTTTCAGAGGCGGCGGTGTTTGCGGATCGCGAGCACGGCGAATGTGCCGGCGACTTCCGCGACCTGATGTCCAAACTGGATGAGACCGATCCGAACGCGGCGCGCGGCTACCTGGCCAACGCGCTGGGCACCGCTGCACCGGTCTTTGATTTGGACAAGATCGGCTACCGGCTTGTTGGCGTGGGCCGCTGCGACATGCCGGTGCCGGCGAGGTCGGCGCACCTGGTGTATCGCAAGGACGTGCCGGCGGGGCGGCAGGCGCCGATGCTGAGCGTGTTCGTGGTCCGCGATGAAGGCGGTTGCGGCGGCAAACTGTGCCAGGGGATGGCTCGCGGCGAATGGTTCGGCGTCGGATCGGGCGATTCGCGCTGCGTGCACAAAATCCTGCGCGGCACCGACGGGAGGCTGGTGTATTTCCTGGTCTGCTGCGATGACCGCGACCTCTCCACCGTGACCGAGCAAATCCAACTCGCTTCCAGCACACCCAATCAGCCGGCCAGGTGACCGCCGCGGCGGGCACGGCAACCCTTTGGCCTCCTGTGACGGTATAGAATCCCAGAGGAATGACGGACCGGCGACGCCTGACCTTGCGCCGGCTGCGTCAGGCGCGTCACGTTGAAATAGAGGAACCATCGATGAGTCGAACTATTCTTTGGATGGCCTTGGTGAGCGGGGCCGCGCTGATTCTGCCGACCGCGACCGCCGCAGCGCAGAACGCTCTGGGCGGAGGCAACGCGCTGGACCGCAACCTGGGCGTGGGCACCGGCGGGGTGAACACTTTTGCGCCGCAGACCAATTTCCGGGAGCGCAACGCGATCGTCACCGGCGACGTCATCGGCGGGCGCGGCTTCCGCGGGTTCGTGGGGTACACCTCCGAGTTCGACTTCCGCGAGCCGCTTGGCTCCAACGACCTGTTCCGCTTCCGCGCCGACTCCGCCATCGCCAGCCCGCAACTTTTCCAGAACACCACGACCTACGAGCAACTTCGCTTCGGACAGGAAATGGGACTGGTGGAATACCACCGGGCCGGCTCTGCAGATCCCGCATCAGTCCGCGCCGCAAATCCCATCTCCGTCGACTCACCGGAATACGACACGCGCTTGCGCGTCGATCGCCTGTCGGCGACCAGCCTCTCCAGCATCAACCAACTGCTGCAGAACGAGCCGCGGGTCATCGGCACCATCAACGACAAGCAAGGCCAGTTGCTGCTGTACAACTCTTCGCCGGTGCGCGGCATCACGATGGAACAGGCCTCCGGCAGCGTCGGGCTCATCGGCCTGACCACGTTCGATGCGGCCCGCATTCGCGAGGACTTTGAAGCCGCCGGCAACAGGCGGCTGAACATCGGCGAAGGGTTCCACACCGATTTCGAAGAGGCTCTCAAGCGCGAACAGATCCCCGGTCAATCTGCTCCAGACCAGGCCCTGGGTCGCGATGAAACCGACAACCGCCTGAGCACGAGTACGGCAACCGGTGAAGTGGATGTGAACCGCGAGTCGATGACCGCCGACTACAGGCGCGTTCTCACCCGCATCGCCGACCGCTACGCCAACGCCACCAACGTCGATGTGCAACTTTCGCCGGATTTGGCGAAGCAACTGGACGAGAATTACGACCACCTGCGCGCGCAACTCACGCATCAGCAGGCGACACTCGGCCCGAGTCAAGTTCCCGGGACAGAACAATCGCCGACGCCGGGTTCAGCGCCTGGGGTGAAGTTGAAGACCGCGGCGGAGCGCGCCGAGGCCCAGCGCGAGGCTGATGAAAAGGCTGCCGCCGAGGCCGCGCCCACGCCGCCCGGAGAACTCAGCCCGCCGCCGGCCGCGATCGACTTCAATGCGATTCTGCGTCACGGTCAGCGCATCGAGCACCTCTCCGGCCAGACCCGCGACCGCTTCAACGAACTGATGGCGGCAGGCGAGGAGAAGTTGCGCGAAGGCGACTACTTCTCCGCCGAGCGCCGCTTCGAACGGGCCCTGCGCTTCGTGCCCGGCCACCCGCTGGCCACGGTCGGCACGGGGCACGCGCAACTCGGCGCGGGCCTGTATCTTTCTGCATCGCTCACGCTGCGCAACCTGCTGGCGCGACAGCCGGAGATGATCGACGTGCTCTACTCGCCGGAACTGCTGCCGGACTCCGAGCGGCTGAACGCGGCGGTGGAAACCATCACCAAGCGCATGGCCGAAGGCGATGCGCCGGACCGCGCCGGGTTTGCGTTTCTGCTGGCGTACATTGGGCACCAGCGCGGCGACCGCGCGATGGTGCAGACCGGGCTTGACGCCATGGCCCAGAGCGATCCGCAGAATCCGCTGGTGCCGGTGCTGAAGGACGTCTGGCTCGCCCCGCCGGGACAGTCGCCCCAGACCGCGCCGACGACCGCGCCGACCGAACCGGGCAAGTGATTCGCCCGCAGGATTATGGGCGAAAGAGCCTGTTTTCAGGCTCTTGCGCGATTGCGTCGATAAAAGGCGCATGAGCGTGATCGGTTCGCCATTGGAAACTTCCGCGTTGTTGGCCTTGCAGGCCCAGCATGTCGCGAGCAAGGCTCGCGACAAGGAAAAGTCGCAAAGCGCCAGCGGCCGCACGTTCAACGATCTGGTGGAACTGCGCGTCGCAGGCGTGGAGTCCGCCGAGGCCGTGCGCGCCCTGCCGCAGAACCAGTCCGAGCAGGCGCAGACCGAGCACGAAGCCACCGAAGGCCGCATCGACCTCAAGGCGTAAGGCAACTCGCCTCATTCAAGAAAAATCGTGATCGCGCGTCGTGTCGAGTGCGTCGCCTTGTGTTGAGCGTGTCACGTGCGCTGTGACTGTCATTGGCACTATTGCGCGATGCGTCAATAGCCGGGTCGCTACGCGACCCTGGCGCACACGCAGGACGCGCGCAGCGCAATCGCGCTGTATGTGGCTCAGTACGCGCCCCGCGCGCCGCCCCGGGGTCGCGTGGCGACCCAGCCATTGTGCGTCTCGCGCGCGAAGTCAGCGCCTGAAGTCAGCGGGTGAAATCATTGCATGAGGTCGTCGTATGAGATCAGCGCGAAGCGACGCGGTTTTCACCGCGCCACGCATCTACTCGCGCTCCTCTTGCTTGACGCTTTCGGTCACCGTCCAGGTCATCGGTTGATCCTGGCAGTCGATGTGCACCATGAAGAATCCGCCGCGGTGCGATTGCACCAGCGGCCACATGAACTTCTGGTCCGTCTCGGGGATCGGCAGTTCGTGCACCTTGTTCACCGGCGTCCATTCCAGACGGCCTTCGTTGAAGTGCATGTTGATGACTTCATCGCGCTTGACGGGCCGGGTGAGTTCGAAGAGGAAGATCATCCAGTGCGTCTGGTTTTCGTAGCCTCGCTCCGAGACGATGCCGCACAGCCGCACGTCATTGACCGAAACGCGCAGGCCTGCTTCCTCGTAGATTTCGCGCACCGCACATTCATGCGGCCCCTCGCCGTCGGCCATTTCCAGTTTGCCGCCGATGGGCGAATACATGCCCGCGTTCGGCGCCTTGTTGCGATGCAGCAGCAAGAGATCGCCTCGCTCATCGTAGAGATAACAGAGCACAGCGATCTTGTAGGGCAGCGATGCGCTCATGTTGAGGATGGTGCTGATTGTTCGAGCATCACACCGCCACGGCTGACCGCTTGAGATTCTGCGAAGCCAGCAGCTTCTCCACCGCGTCCATCACCGTCTTGCCCGCGCGGCACATGGGCAGGCGCAGCGAGCCAGTGTCGCGGCCGAGTTTCTCCATCGCCGCCTTGATCGGCACCGGGTTGGTGTCCAGCGTGAGCAGGCCGCGCGACAGCGGCAGCAATTCAAAGTGAATCCGCCGCGCCTCGTCCCACTTTCCATTGTTGAACGCCGCGCACAACGCCGACACTTTCTCAGGCACGATGTTGGACACCACCGACACCACGCCCACCGCGCCGACGGAAGCCATCGGCAACGTGAGCGAATCATCGCCTGAAAGAAGCGCCAGGCGCGTTCGCGCCACGACTTCGCTCGCAGAATCAAGCGAGCCGGTGGCTTCTTTCACCGCGTGAATGTTGGGGTGCTTGGACAACCGCTCAACCGTCTCTGTGCTCAGCGCGACGGCGCTGCGGCCGGGAATGTTGTAAAGACAGATGGGCAGGTCGCACGAGTCTGCGATCGCCATGAAGTGGCGGTACAACCCTTCCTGCGAGGGCTTGTTGTAGTAGGGGTTGACCTGCAGCGAACCATCCGCGCCTGCGGACTTGGCGAACTTGTGAAGTTCGATCGCATGCGCGGTGTTGTTGGAGCCAGCGCCGGCAATCACCTTGAGTTTGAGCGAGTGACCGATTTCGATGGCGGTCTCGACGACGGTGCGATGCTCTTCATCGCCAAGCGTCGGCGATTCGCCGGTCGTGCCACAGGGCACGATGCCGGTGACGTTGCCCTCGGCCTGAAAGTGGATGTGCTCGCTCAATCGGGCCAGATCGACGGCGGAGCCGTCGCTTGTGAAGGGCGTGACGATGGCGGTGAATGCGCCGCGGAAGATGGATTTGGATTGATTCATGGCAGTGGGGTGATTGTATCGCCGCTGGCGGTTTCAAACCGTGCCGGGCGACGGTCAGGCTTGAAATCGAATCAATCGAATGGAACCTCGGATGGACACGAAAGAAAGGCTCAATATTCGTGTGTATTGGTGTTCATTGGTGGTTGTTGAACCATTCCAATTCAAACGACACCAGTTTCCGGTCGCGACTGTTACGCTGCCGCCGCCTCGCGCATCAGGCGTTTCATTTCGGCCACGGCTTCCCGGATGCCCACGAAAATCGAGCGGCTGATGATCGCGTGACCGATGTGCAGTTCCCGCACCCCCGGCAGCGCGGCCACCGGCTGCACGTTGACGTAATTGAGGGCGTGGCCGGCGTTGAAGCGCATGCCCGCATTGCGAATGAGTTCTCCCGCGGTGCGGATCTTCTTCAATTCCGCGACCACGGCGGGGCTTTCGGCGTCCCGGCCATCGTTGAAATACGCATGCGCGTACGGGCCGGTGTGAACTTCACACACCGCGAAGCCGCAGGCGTGCGCGGCTGCGATCTGGCGTTCCTCAGCATCAATGAACGCGCTGACGATCAACCCCGCATCGCACAACTTCTTCACGACATCCTTCAATCGCGAACGCTGGCCATGCACATCCAGCCCGCCTTCGGTGGTGATTTCCTGCCGGCCTTCAGGCACGAGCATGACCAGTTGCGGCTTGAGGTCGCAGGCCAGTTTCACCATTTCATCGGTGGCGGCCATTTCGAGATTGAGTTTGACGTGCGTGAGTTGCACGAGGCGGCGGACATCGT
>CAMPIL010000106.1 GCA_946886375.1 uncultured Phycisphaerales bacterium | reverse complement strand
CGCGAGCGCCCACCACGCCGATACGCAGATCATGATCGTGCCGAACGCCACCATCAGTTGAAAAGCGATGTGCGTGATCAACACGGGCGGCCATTCATCGCGCGGGAAATCGTTCAACCCCTTCACTTCCGCATCGAAATCGCCGTAGGCGAGATAACTGAGAAATCCGGGAATCTCGATGGCGTAATCGGTTGAGCCTGTGGCGACATTCGGCAGGCCGCCGATGCGCAAGGGGGCGTGGCGTTCGGTGGCGAACTGCCCTTCCATCGCGGCGAGTTTCGCCGGTTGATTCAGCGCCACCACGGTGGCGGCCCAGTCGCCGACCAGCGGCTGGACCAGCGTCATGGGCAAGGCGGTGATCATGGCCAGGAAAAGCGCGACGCGGTTGAATTCCGTGTGCCGGCCGCGCAGCAGTTGCAGCGCGTGCACGCCGGCCACCGCGAATGCCGTGGCCATGTACGCCGCGACCAGCATGTGCACGACCTGGGCCTTCCACGCGGGGTTGAACATCGCGGCGATGGGATCGATGTTGGAGAACTCGCGCGTGACCGGGTCGAAATCAAACCCCGCGGGCGCGTTCATCCACGCGTTCGCCATGATCACGAAGAGGGCCGACATCGCGCCGCTGATCGCAACGATCGCGCCCGAAGCCAGATGCATCCAGCGATTGACCTTGTCCCACGCGTAGAGGTACACGCCGAGGAAGATGGCTTCGGTGAAGAACGCAAGACCTTCCAGGCCGAACGGCAGGCCGATGATGCCGCCGGCGTACTGCATGAAGCGAGGCCAGAGAAGCCCGAGTTCGAAAGAAAGCACCGTGCCGGAGACCGCGCCCACCGCAAAGAAGATGGCGGTGCCTTTGGCCCAGTGTTTACTGAGTTCGCGCAGCGCGGCTGAGCCGGTGCGTATCCAGCGCCATTCCGCCAGCACCATCAACAGCGGCATCGCGATGCCGATGGATGCGAAGACAATGTGAAAGCCCAGACTGATCGCCATCTGCAGGCGGGCGTACAGCAGGTCATCCATGCAAGCGCTCCGTGTGCGAGCAAGAACGATGAACGATTCGCGGGCGGGCGATTCTAGTTCGCGATCTGGTGGAAGGTGCGCCCGCGAAACAGACAAGCGAATCAGACAGCCCCAACAGAACCGCTCCGTCAACTACAACCGAATACAACCGAACCACGCGAGCGTGACGCACGCACATCCACAATAGCTGTGATTGCGATTGCTGTGATTGCGATGTGGCTGTGATTGCGATGGCTGTGACTGCGGTGACTGGGACGGCAATGGCTGGGCCAGCAATGGCCGAGGCAGGCACGGCTGGAGAACGAAGCCGTAGCGGGCACGCGGTTCGCGGTCCTGACTATTTCAAAATTTGTACAAATTTTGAAATAGTTGTGACCGCGTGCTTGCCCGTGGTTCGCCGCGCGTTTGATGTGTTTCAGTTGTGAACGCCTCGCCTGAGCGGGCCGGAATGCGCCTAAACTCAGACAGAGCTGCAGACAGATTTTCAGAGAGGGATTTCCGGGCCCATGCAATACAAACCGCTTCACTCATCGTGGCTGAAGGCTGCGGCGTATGAACCGCTCACGGGCATTCTCACAGTGAGTTTCCAGAATGGACGCGCCTGGCGTTACATGCGCGTGCCGGCTTATGTGTATGAAGGCTTGCTCACAGCAGAGTCCGCCGGCGAATACTTCAATCGCTGGATCCGCGATCGTGGCTATCAATCGATCGAAGTGCCTCGGCCGGCGAGCCAGCCGCAGGTGCAGACCGCCGCTCATTCCTCCGAGGGCGAAACACCCTCAGCAGATTCGCCTCGCGGCTGATCGGCGGGCGGGCGCGGCCGCTGGGGGCGCGACCGTTCCATCGCTGCAATTTCCGATTCATCCAGACGGCCATCGCGGTTGGCGTCGAACTCTCGCCAGTTGAAGTTTGGGCGCGGCGGCTGGGGAAAGTCGCGCCGCCTTCGCTCCATTTCCTGCCGCGCCCACTGCCATTCTTCGGGTTCAAGCCGGCCGTTGTGATCGCGGTCGAACCGCTCGAGGATGCGGTGGGGCACCTGCGGCGTGCGGGCGGGGTGATCGGCGCGCTGGCCCAGCGTCTGGCGCTGCGCCGGCGACAAGCCGCCGACGAAACGGCTGTACAACTCGGCGTTGATCTGCCGCCGCTGGCGATACAAGTCCGCCTCCTGATCCACCAGCGTGCGAAGGCGATCCAGGTCGGGCGAAGCCTTGCGCAATTCCGCTGCAATCTCCTGCCGGACGACCGCGACGTTCTCATCGATCAATGCCGACTGCCGCCGCTGATCTTCGCGCAGCCGCTGCATCAATTGCGCCTGCGAATCATTGAGGTTCAGGTCGCGCGCGAGTTGCTCCAGGCGTTTGGGTTCATCAGCCGCCTGGGCTGTCTTTGACCGCGACTGCATGAAGCCGACCAGCACAAAGATGTTGAACAGCAGCGACAACCCCAACGCCGCCAGCAGCGCGTTTCGCTTCATGATGATCGCTCTCCCCATTCGATCGCCAGGAGATCGGTGATCGCATTGTCCTGCTCGGAAGCCTCGATCAATCCGAAGAACTCATCACCCGCCGCGGTGGATGCCGACAGTGGCTCGGCGCTGGTCATTGCCGCACCCACGAAGTATCCCGCGCCGCCGATCACCAAACATGCAGCAACGGCCGCGCCCCGCCGCAGGTGAACCACCCACCTTCGCGCCGCCTGTTCATGCCCAGTCTCGCCGACTTCCGGCTGTCCGACCAACGACATCGCGCGCTGCAGCACGTGCGCCGGCACAAGCGTCAGCGCCGGTTCGGCTTCGCCGGTAATTTGCCGATGCGTTCGCACCATCTCAAGGCACGCGGCGCAGTGCGAAAGATGCACTTCCATCGTCTCGCACTCATCGCCGACCAATGTGCCGTCGATGTACGCCGCCCATTGTGCCAGCGGCGGGCAAGCCGCGGGGCGTTCGGGCAGGTGGGGGGAGAATTGTGATGCGTTCGTCATGGCATCCATCTTCGAGCCGTTTCAATCGGAGTGTAACGACAGGTCATTTCAGAGCGTGCGTGCGGCGTGGGTTCACGCCTTCGAGAATGCCCGGGCAGGACGCGGCCGCAAAATATGCATTGAAACCGCCTATGTTGTACGGGCCGCAACGCCCGAACATCCCCCAGTTTCCCCGCAACCCCGCGTGGGGCTTCGCCATCAGCCCTTTCTCATCGTCGCGACGAACAATCCCGGTCCCTTGGAACTGGTGTTCGGCCGCAGCCGGCGGTACCGCACCTGGCCCAGGCCCGCCGCTTTCGCCCATGACCGAACCTGCTTCTCATCGAATCCCAGATGCTTGTGGCCCATGGTGTGGTGATAACTTTCGCGGTTGTGCGGCACCATATCCACCGCCAGCACGAAACCGCCGGGCCTCAGCGTACGGGCAATCTCGCGCAACGCCTCGCCCGGCGCTTCGAGGTGAATCAGCACCAGGAAGATCATGGCCACATCAATCTCTTCATCGCGAAGCGGAAGATTGGCGACTTCGCCCTTGCGGAACTCGACGTTGTCCAGGCCGACCAGGCGCTTGCGGGCCGCATCAAGCATGGCCGGCTCGCGGTCGATGGCGACGACCTTTTTGACGTGCGGGGCGATCTG
The DNA here is from genome assembly GCA_946886375.1 of uncultured Phycisphaerales bacterium. The sequence continues at coordinate 6,441 of CAMPIL010000106.1, read as the reverse complement.
CTCGGACGCATCGCCGGTGCCGCAGCCGATATCAGCGACAACCCAGTCCTGTTGCAGGAGGCTGAGCAGCGCGTTGGCGGTGAACGTTTCGCCGAACAATTCTCGCCGCAGCGCATCCCACTCGCCGCCGATTTGTCCAAAGAAACTTCTGCTGTCGACGCGGCGCTCGGCGAGCACTTCATCCAGACGCGCATCATCCTGTTGCAACGTTGGCGAATCGCCCAGTTGCGATCGCGCGACTTGCCACAGTTCGCGCATCTGGGGCAGCAGCGAGGGCTCAGTCACGCGATACAGGCTTGCCGTGCCCGAGGCGCGCTTGGTCACCCATCCGCCGTCGTGCAGCAGTTTCAAATGGCGGCTGACCGTGGACTGCGGCAGTTGCAGCGCCTTGGCCAGTTCGCCCACGCTGAGTTCCTCGCGATCAAGCAGCCGCAGGATGCGCAGCCGGGCCACGTCGCCCAGCGCGCTCAGTCGCTGCAGAAGCGGAAAGTTGTCTTCAGCCGCCCGAGGCATGGCAATAGTGTACGGCAGGGGCCGTGGTGTTCCACGACTGACGTGCAGTATCGGTACTGCATGCCCGGTATCACGGACATACGAAGAATCCGGATGTGGAAAGGCCGAGTATGAAGTACGCCAGCACCTCGGACGCTGAACGGAACAACATGACCATGCGGATGCAGTGCACCGATTCACGAGCCTGACCCACGCATTCAGCAGAAACTGGCCAGCCTGAAGGCCGCCATCGCCCTTCACTTCGCGTGGTACAAGTCTTGTGCGGATTCACCGCTCGCTGGGAATGACTCCAGTAATGATGGCCGCAGGCGTATTCACGAGATGTGGTCGGTTGACCGCCTGATTCCATAGCCGCAACCGCCCTCAACAACCGCCGCAGCGACGACAACAACGAACCAACGCAAGTTCTCGGACGTATCTTGATGACAGAGGACAACACAAAACAACTTGTGGTGTATACTCGCTTGGTAGGCCGGTCAACAACGGCTCTGAATACGTCGAAGGAACGCGTGTCTTTGCTGTCAGATCGCGTATACGGATGCCTATGGAGTCAATCCGAATAGAACTACGAGCGGTGATATATCCCGACGATGGGTGCTGGATCGCTCATTGTCTGGAATTGGATATCGCTGCCGAGGGCTCATCACCGATCGAGGCGGCCGAATCTCTGGTATCGCTTTGCGACTATCAGATTGACAACGCCATCCAGCACGGTGATTTGAATACAATCTTCCGACCAGCCCCGCCTGAGATATGGTCGCTCTATGCTAAGGCAAAAGACACCAAAGCGATGCTCAAGCCTGGCCACGGACCGACGAATCGAATCAACCGATTCGAAGCCCGCGAATTGTGCCCGACCTGATACCATGACCGTCGGTGGCCGACCGACCCCTTACATACAGAAATCTCTTTCGCATCCTGAGAACATACGGGGTGTTCGAAGAATCAAATCGGGGCAAAGGATCGGAGCGGATGCTCATGCGTATCGTTGACGGGCACCCCCTGCGCATCCCTACACGTTGCCACAATGAGGGCGACGAAAAACCCCGAGCCGTTATCCGGTCGATTCGACGTAGGCTGAAACTCACAGAAGCCGATGGAGTCACCGACCGCGAGTTCTACAGCCGATGATTTCGACTCAGGACATTACCAGCAGGGGCTGCGACTCCATCCGCCGATGCTGCGGGAAGTGAATATGTGGACTGCAACGCACCGGGCGGTCATGCCCGGCGGAACAGGGCTCGCATGCGGCGCACCGGCGGATTCTCTTCGTCGGTGAACTCTGTCACGGCATCCACGGGGCTCAGCCCCGCGCTGTCGGCGATCTCCAGCAGTTCCTGCCGCGTCAGCGCCCAGGGCGGGCCGTCGTCAATGCCCGCCGGCTCATCGCAGCCGCGGCAGATCACCAGCAAATGCCCGTGCGGCGACATAAGTTGCGCGATCGCCTGCATCGCCTTGACGTGCATGTCCGGAACCAGCGCTTGAATCGTGTTGATTTCCACGACAAGGTCGAAGCGATGCTTCCACTTCGCTGGCGGGTTGAACAGGTCGGCGGTGCAGTAGCACCGCGCGTTTTCCGGGTCCAGTTGCCGGGCCCAGTTGATTGCGGTCTTGCTGCAATCGAAGGCAGTCACGTCGTAGCCGCGCTTGATGAGTTCGCGTGCATCTTCACCCAGGCCGCAGCCGACCACGACAACGCGCGACCCGCACCGAATGATTGACGATGCCGCCGCGTTAAGCCAATTGACCAGCGCGGGCTGTGCCCGGCCGTCGGCCCATGGAATGCGCGATGAATCGCCATCGGCCTCGCGGTACAGCGTCTCGAAATACTCAGGTGTTGTTTGTGCGGCAAGGGTGTTGACAGCCATGCTCGGCTCCAGTCAGTCGCATGGGCGACTTCCCCTCATCAGTTCCTACACAATAGCAAATGCACCCTGCGTTGGACAGGCGAAAACCGGTGGTTTGATTCGCCAAAAACTGCGCAGAATACGGATTTTGCCTGATTCTCAAGCGTGCAGCGTGCGCCCTTCGGTTGCCAAAGCGGCCTCGTGAATTGCCTCGTGCATGGTCGGGTGGGCGTGAACTGTGGAGATGATGTCCTCCGCCGTCGCCTCCAGCCGCATCGCCAAAGAGATTTCGGCGATTAATTCCGAAGCGTCTTCGCTCATGATGTGCGCGCCGAGAATTTCGCCATACGGCTCGGAGGTGATGATCTTCACCAGGCCGTCGGTGGCGCCCACGGCGACCGCCTTGCCATGCGCCTGCAAGCCGTACTTGCCGACCTTGTACTTGATGCTCTTGGCCTTGACATCGCGTTCGGTCATGCCGATGGAGGCGATCTGCGGATTGCAGTACGTCGCGCCGGGAATCATGTTGTAATCGATGCCGATGGTGTGATGCCCCGCCATGCGCTCGACGCAGGTCACGCCCTCTTCCATCGCCTTGTGGGCCAGCCAGGGCGGGCCGATCACGTCGCCGATGGCGTAAATGCCGGGCACGGAAGTCTTGTACGTCGGCTCGGCAACTCCGGGGTCGCGGTAATCGGTTTTGATGTGGCCCTTCTCGATCTTGAGACCGAGTTTCTCATCGACCAGGCCATCCATGCGCGCCCCGACGCCGATGGCCAGCAGCACTACATCGCAGTCGATCTTCTGCGATTTTTTCTCGTCGTTCACATCGACGATGGTGACGGTCGCCCCGCCATCTTTCTTCTTGTCCACTGCCTTGAGCGTGTGACTGGTGAAGAATTCGATCCCCTGCTTGGTGAAGGTTTTCTGCGCCGCCTTGGAAATGTCATCATCTTCCACCGGCAGGATGCGATCGACCATTTCCACCACGGAGACTTTCGTGCCGAATGCGTTGTAGAAGTACGCGAACTCCATGCCGATCGCGCCCGAGCCGACGACCACCATCGACTTGGGTTGCTTGGGAAGGTTCATCGCGTCGTAGGATGAAATGATTGTCTTGCCATCGGTCTTGGCGAAGGGCAGTTCGCGCGGGGCCGCGCCGGTGGCGATGATGACCTTGTCGGCCGTGACGGTGTCTTTGACCTTGCCCGCCGAGCCGTGGTAATAGCCTTCGGCGCCCGCGGGGCCGGCGGGTTCGTGCACTTCGACCTTGCACGGGCCGTGCGCGGTCTTGCCGCTGGTGATTTTCGCGTGGCCCTGCACGTGCTCGACCTTGTACTTCTTGAACAGGAACGCGATGCCGTTATTCATCTTGGTGGTGATGTCGCGGGAGCGGCCGATGACGCGGCTCCAATCGACTGACGCCTTTTCGATGACGAAGCCCCATTCCTTGCCGTGCGTGATCGCCTCGCGGTACAACTCGGCGTTGTGGAGCAGGGCCTTGGTGGGAATGCAGCCCCAGTTCAGGCACACGCCGCCGAGTTTGTCGCGCTCGATGCAGAGCGTCTTCATGCCCAACTGGCCGGCTCGAATGGCGGCGACGTACCCGCCCGGGCCGCCGCCGATGACGATCAGATCGTAGTGCTTGGTGTCCGCCACGCGGTCTTCCTTTGCATTCTTCTGGAGTGGAAAGTGGGGCATTGTATCGAGGCACGCGGCGGCTGAAAGCGGCCCGGACGGGCAAAGTCCGAGAATGACTGCTTCGGCCGGGCCATCGCCTGTGGCGTGAGTACCCCATTTCGCCCCTGATGAACATTTGTCACAGATTGCGCTTTCGGACCGTGCTCGGCGCGCCGAAGAAATCCAAATGCGAAATGTCGCGCCCGCCCGCCGGGCCTGCCGTTCCCGCATTCATGGAGGCCATCCTCATGCACGCACTGCTGGATCACATGAGTCTTCGCGTCAAGGCGACCATCATCGTCCTGGGCGTCATTGTGCTGGGTCTGTACGCCAACGCAATGATGATCTTCCTGCACACCAATCAATTGATCGCGCAGCAGCAGTCGCAGGCCGCCGCCGCCATGGCCCGCAGCCTGGCGCAGGCCTCGGAACTCGCGCTGTCCACGCGCAATCAAGCCGAACTCAATCGCCTGGCCACCGGCGTGCTGACCAACCAGGACATCCTGTTCGCGGCAATCTACGAAGGCGACGGCACGATCAGCGCCCACGCCACCCGCAACGAGGCAGTCTGGTCCGCCTTCCAGAAAGGCAACGTCAACAATCCCCTGTTCCTGCTGGGCGACAGCACCGTCGTCGATCAGCGCGCCAAGACCGCAGGCGGGCACACCTCGCCTCAGATCGTCGGCCGCGTGATCGTCGCGCTCTCGACCGAGCCGATGATCCGCGCCCAGAAGCAGGCCGCCGGCTACCGCCTCGCCACCGCGTGCGCCGTCGCCATCGTCAGCGGGTTGTTCATCTTTTTCATGCTGGGCATGTGGACCCGGCGCGTGCAGCGGCTGGTCGTCGCCACTGAGCGCGTCGCAGGCGGCGATCTGACGGCGCCCATCGAATCGGTCCGTCATGATGAACTCGGCCGTCTGTGCCAAGCCTTCAACGAGATGCGCCAGGCCGTGCAGCGCCGCGATCAGGAATTGCGGCAACTCAACGACGGCCTGCAGCAGCAGGTTGCCCAACGCACCGCCGACCTCGAACGCGCTGTTGCCGCCGCTGAGTCCGCCAACCATGCCAAGAGCCAGTTCCTGGCGAACATGAGCCACGAGATCCGCACGCCCATGACCGCCATCCTCGGCTACGCCGACCTCATGGTCGATCCCACGCAGGGGCCAAGCGATCGCCTGGAGTGCATTCAGACCATCCGCCGCAACAGTTCGCACCTGCTTTCGATCATCAACGACATTCTCGACATTTCCAAGATCGAAGCGGGCAAATTCACCGTCGAGCGCATCAACTGCTCGCCGATTGAAATCGTCGCGGACGTCGCTTCGCTCATGCGCGGCCGTGCGCTGGAAAAGGACTTGCAGTTCAGCGTTGAATACGCCTCGCCGGTGCCCGCGGTCATCAAGTCCGATCCGACGCGCCTGCGACAGATTCTCATGAACCTCTGCGGCAACGGCATCAAGTTCACCAAGAAAGGCGAAATCCGAATCACCGTTCGTCTCATCACCATGGTCGATCCGGATCACCCGTCGCTGCGGTTTGAAATCTCCGACACCGGCGTGGGCCTGACGCGCGAGCAACAGGCCGGCCTGTTCATGCCATTCACGCAGGCCGACAGTTCCACCACGCGCACCTTCGGCGGTACGGGGCTGGGCCTGACCATCTCCAAGCGGTTGGCCCGCATGCTCGGCGGCGACATCACCGTGCGCAGCGAACCGGGCAAGGGTTCGTGCTTCACCATCGAAGTCGAAACCGGCCCGCTGGATAGCGTGGAGTTGATCGACCCCGCCAGCGAAGCCATCGCCAATCAGCGCAACGCCGTCGCCCCCAACGGATCGACCACAACCATTCCAGCCGGCGACGCGCTGACGGGCCTCAACGTGCTGCTGGCCGAGGACGGCCCGGACAACCAGCGGCTGATCGCCTTCCACCTGCGCAAGGCGGGCGCGAAGGTGGCCATCGCCGAGAACGGCCGCATCGCCTGCGACATGGCGCTCAAAGCCGTGGAGGAGGGCGCGCCCTACGACGTCATCCTCATGGACATGCAGATGCCGGAGGTCGATGGCTACAGCGCGACCTCGCGCCTGCGCAGCAAGCAATACACGGGGCCGATCATCGCGCTGACCGCTCACGCCATGCACGGCGACCGCGAAAAGTGCATTCGCGCCGGCTGCGATGATTACGCCACCAAGCCCATCGACCGCATGGTGCTGCTGAACGTGATCGCAGAGTGGGCGGGCAAATCAAAGAACAAGGCCGCGGCGTGACCGACGATGCAACCCCATGTGAGAAGCCGCGACCAGGGGTCGCGGCTTATTCTTTGTTTCGCGCGGCGCTGGCCTTCACTCACAATCGATCAACTGCGCCTCGCACAGCCCGGCGACGCACTTGTCCAGAAAATCAT
>CAMPIL010000105.1 GCA_946886375.1 uncultured Phycisphaerales bacterium | reverse complement strand
GTATATGACTGCCGGGCTCGAGTACGCCGTGCTGTATGGCGTGTAGAACGTCCAGCCTGTATCCACGCCGCCGACGACAATCGCGGTGATGGCGAAGATCCAGCCGATCATGTAGAGATACCAACTCGCCAGGTTGATGCGCGGGAACGCCACGTCACGTGCCCCGATCATCAAGGGAAGCAGGAAGTTCCCCAGCGTGGTGGGAATGGACGGAATGAGGAAGAACCACACCATCGTTGCGCCATGAATGGTGAACAGGCGGTTGTAGGTTTCCTTCTGCACCAGGTTGCCCTCGGGCGACAGCAACTCCAGGCGAATCATGGTCGCCGCCGCGCCGCCGACGAAGAAAAACATCGTGATCGAGGCGATGTACAAGAGAGCGATTCGCTTGTGATCGGTCGTCAGCAGCCATGAACGCACCGACAGGGTGCTGCCCAGATAATCCTGGCGAACTGGTTGCGCAGTCAGCGTGGTCATCGCTGGGGGCTCCTTTCAGGGGCGCGGTCGCTCAGGGCCCGCACCGCTTCAACAAGTTGAAACACCTGCGCCTCGGTCAATTGCCCCTTGTACGTGGGCATGATGGGCAGATAGCCGCGCACCACTTTCGCAGCGGGATCAAGAATCGACTCGCGGATGTATTGCTCGTCGGCAACAATGGTCGTGCCATCGCTGAGCGTTTCGCGCCGACCGAACAAACCATCCAGGTAGGGGGCCAGCGCGTTGGTGTCCGGACGGTGGCACTCGTAGCAGCCCAAATCGCGAAACGATGCGCTGGCGGGCCGCATGGTCAGCGGCTGCGCGGTCGGGGCGGGCGGAGTCTGCAGCATCCATTTCGCGTAGTCGGCCGGCGACATCACGTGCACGCGGCCGATCATCCTCGAATGGTTTGTGCCGCAATACTCCGCGCAGAACAGGTGATACTCGCCGGGCTCGGTCGGCGTGAACCACAGCGTTGCATAGCGTCCCGGCACGGCGTCATGCTTGGTGCGAAACGCAGGCACATAGAAACTGTGAATGACGTCTTTCGATGTCAGCAGCAGCCGCACCGGACGCCCGACCGGGACATGCAATTCGTTGATTTCACGCCGGCCATTGGCGTGTTGAATTTCCCACCACCACTGTTGGCCGGTGACCAGGTACGTGGTGGCGTCCTGCGGCGGGTCGAACATCTCGTAATACGCCCACGCCGACCACGTGAAGAGCGCGACCCCAATTACCAGAAGAATGCCGATCCAGGTCAGTTCATACGGCGTCGTGCGCTGGATCGGGTTGGTGCGATTGGCGGGCGAGCCTGCGCGATACTTGATCGCAAACCGCAGCGCCAACCCGACGATGAGCCCGAGGATCAAGATCGTGAACACCGTCAGCGCGATGAAAATGGCATCAACGGTCGGCGCGACAGTTGACGCCTGCTTCGGAAACAATCTCGCATCCTGCGCGAGAGTCATGATCGTGCATGGCGATGTCAACGCAGCCAGGGTCATTGCGAATCCGGCGCCTCCACATTGCTGCTCTCGCCTTTGGCTTGGGGCTTGACATCCGCAGGTTGCGTAGTGCCGGCTGAGAAATCTGGCAAGCCGCGCTCGGCGATCGTGCGCATTGCCTGCTCGATGGGCATTCGGGCTATGCCGGTGTCGACGTCGGCCGGTTGGCTGGCTTGCAGGACTTCTCGCTGCTCTGCTTCCAACGTTTGTCGAATCTGACTGATGTCATCAATGATGTTGATGGGGTGGTCGGCGGTTTGCCGCAGCAAGGCGGGCTTGCGCCCGTCCAAGGAGGCTGCGGCGGAATCGCGCGTCAACACGCCAAGCAGCCAGAAGGTGAACAGCAGCGAGAGCACAAGAATTGCCACAAGAGCCGCGCCCAAGAGGATGATGGTGCGGGTGCGCACGTCCTGGGATTCGTGGCCGCCTTGCGGCTGACGCACTTGGGAGCCCTGTTGCAACCGGATCATGGCGAGGCTCCGCGGCTGACAAGGGCAAGCGCGACGGCCTGTCGTTGCCGCACGTGCCACAGCACAAGGCCCATCCACAATCCGCCCACGCCGATGAGCACGACAACCAGCGTCAGTATGGTCAACCACGTGGTTCGCTCAAACGATGGCAGGACAAACCAGGCGCTGTCGAGCATGCGTGCGGCGAGCACGATCCAAGCCACCGCTGCCAGCGAGCGAGGATTTCGCTTCACGCTGCGAAAGAGCAGGGCCGCGAACGGCACCAGAAAATGCAGAATCGCCAGCAGCGCTACGACCGCGAGCCATCCGCCGGTTTGACGCTGGACATACCAGGTAATCTCGTGAGGCAGGTTGCCGTTCCAGATGATGAAATACTGTGCATACGCCAGGTACGCGTACAGAATGACCACGAGAAGTTGGAGATTCCCCAGGTCATGCCATCGATCCGGACTCATCCGGGTGCGCTCCGGCTCCAGTTGGGGCGCCGCGGACATCAGAATGATGATCAGCGACAGTGCGGTCATCGTCTGGCCGGCCACGACGTACAGCCCGAAGACCGTGGAGGGCCAGTGCGGGTTTGCCGATGCGATCCAATCGATCGCGGCGAACGACACCGTGAGAATCATGGCGATCAGGCCGAAACTCGAAATCCGCGTCAGCCTGCGCTGCAGGTCTACGGTGTCATCGCGATCCTGCCGTGTTGACCAGCGATACAACAGCAGCGTCACCACGCACCAGATCGCGGCGTACACGACGCTGCGGGTTACGAAGAACGGTACGTTCAGGTATGTCCAGGAATCGTCCACTGCGTGCGGATGAACGGTTTGGCCTTGCGTCCAGGGATAAATCACGCGCACGCCGAAGAGCAAAGGGACAAACAGGAGCGCAAGCGGCACCACCGAGAGCGACAGGGATTCCAGCAGCCGCCGAATCCACCATCCCCATCGTCCTCCCGTGAGATGATGCGTCATCAGCAGATAACTGCCGCCAAAACCCGCGCCGATCCACAGGAAAAGACCTGCGAGATACCCCTCGCAGAACGTTTGCCACTGCATGACCGCAATCACGATGGCAATCGCAGCAGCAATCGCGCCTGCCACGAGCATCGTGCGCTCCAATCGCAGATCCGGCCGGGATTCGGCAGGGCTATTGGCCATCGGGTCTGCCCTCCGGCACGCCTGATGCGGAGTCATACACATCCGCTTTGGCGTACTGACTCAATTGCAACGCGCGGATGTAAGCGACAATCGCCCAGCGGTCTTCAACCCGAACCTGCTGGGCATATGGCGGCATCCATCCGTATCCAATGGAGATGATGCTGAAAATGAAGCCATCGGCCCTCAGGCGCGATCGTTCTGTGTGAAATGACGGCGGCTGCGTGTATCCACGCTGCACGATGATGCCGAAACCCGAGCCGTCCAATCCGTGGCACGGCGCACAATAAATGTCAAATCGCTCACGACCGCGCGACAGCATCTCGTATGTGACCGGCATCGGAACGCGGCTGATGAACTCGCCATCCGCAATGATCTCGACGGTGCTCCCCGAATGCTCACGCGCGACGGAGCCCTCAACAAGCGGCCGTGCCGATATCCCATTGGCAAAAACCGCGCTGGGCTCCAATGGCCGGTACGAAGGTTGGCGCTTCATATCCACTTCCTCGCAACCCGCGCCCGCAACGCAAAGCGTCAGCCAAGAAGTCGCGAGAATGTGTCGGTGCTGGATCATTGATGCGTCAATTCAGGCCGGCCATGCGGCATCTCGTGTACAGAGAGCGAGCCGAGGGAACGTAGCATGTCTGCCGTCCGCACCCGATCGAAATTGCGGTCCTGGCTCTTGACGAACAAATAGAACCTGTCGCGTGAAGCGCGAAAGAACCCCGGCACGTTGAACACCGGGTGGTATGGAGCGGGAAGGCCGTTCAAAGCCAGCATGCCCAGAAACGCGCAGAGCGAAGCGCACAGCACGCCGATTTCAAAGGTGATCGGAATGAACGATTGCCAACTGTTCAGCGGGCGACCTCCGATGTTCAATGGGTAGTCGATCACCGCCGAGAAGTACATCAGGCCGAAAATCGACGAAGCGCCGATGATGCCGCCCACGAGCGTGAGCAGCGGCACGCGAGATCTGGACAAGCCCAGTGCGCGCGGCAGTCTGGCCACGGGGAAGGGCGTATAGGCGTGGAGTTCGCGATAGCCGTTGGCGCGCAATTGCTTTACAGCGTGCATGAGCGGCTCGGGCTGATCGAATTCCGCCATCAGGCCGAGCAATCCCTCGTTCTCTTGTGATCGCACCGGCGTGTCGGGCTGATGCGGGGGAGGGTCGTTCGGCGGGATTTCATCTTCGTCCTCATCCTTGTGACCGTGCGCCCGATCACGTTCCCACAGAAGTTCGCGCACCTCCGAAATCGAAATGGAAGGCAACGCGCGAATGAACAACAGGAACAGAAAACCAAAGAACCCCAGCGTGCCCACGAACAGCGTCACATCCCAAACCGTCGGCACATAGTTGCCCCATGCCGATGGCATGAAGTCCCGCTGCAGACTCGTCACGATGATCACGAATCGCTCCAGCCACATTCCAACGTTGATCAAGAGCGACGTGATGAACAGCAAAATGGGCCGGATGCGGACCCGTCGGAACCACAGCGCCTGAAGCACGATGACGTTGCAGAAAATCATTGTCCAGAACGCAGGCGAGTAGTCTCCAAAAGCGCGATTGTGCGCCATCGCTCGTTCGAAGAGATCATGGCTGTACCACGCGATGAAGTACTCCATCACATAGCCGTACGCGACGATCAACCCGCTGACGAGCATGACCTTCGACATCGCGTCGAAGTGCCGTTCTGTGATGATGTTGTGGAACTTGTAATACGCCCGAAGCGGGATCGCGATGGTCAGGACCATCGCGAAGCCCGAAAAAATGGCGCCGGCGACGAAGTAGGGTGGAAAGATGGTCGAGTGCCAGCCCGGTAGCAGTGAGATCGAAAAATCCAGCGACACGATCGAGTGCACGGAAACCACCAGCGGCGTGGCCAGCCCGGCAAGGAGCAGATACGCCATCTGGTGATTCTGCCAGTGTCGTGCGTCGCCGCGCCAACCCAGGGCAAAGATGCCATAAAGCACGCGGCCGGTGCGGGTTCGCGCCGAATCGCGCATCGTGGCCAGGTCCGGAATGAGACCGACGTACCAGAAAATCAGCGATACGGTGAAGTACGTCAACACCGCGAACACGTCCCAGACCAGCGCGCTGCGCCATTGCGGCCACAGGTTCAGCGTGCTTGGATACGGAAACAGGTAATAGAACTTCCACACGCGTCCCAGGTGAAGCAGGGGAAACAGTCCCGCGTTCGCCACCGCAAACAACGTCATCGCCTCGGCGAATCGATTGATCGAGGTGCGATATCCCTGGCGCAGCAGCAGCAGAATGGCTGAAATCAACGTGCCTGCGTGACCAATGCCGATCCACCACACGAAGTTGATGATCGCGAATCCCCACGCCACCGGAATGTTCACGCCCCAGACGCCCACGCCCCACATGAGCAGCCACGTGATTGACACGCTCATCAAGAGCACGATCGCAAAGCAAAGCCCCAGCAGACCCAGCCACCCGAGCGTAGGGCGCGTGCTCGGCACGCTGGCGATTTGATCGGTGACCTCGCCATACGTCGGCTGGCCGCGAATCAACGGTGCTTGATCTGGCAATGGGGATGCGGCAGGAGCGCGCGCGAGGTCCATCACGTGGGCTCCACAAGCAGCGGGTTGGGATTCGCAATCCGCGCCAGGTAGGTCGTGCGCGGGCGCGTGTTGAGTTCTGAGAGCATGCCATAGTCGTGCGGCTGCCTGGCGAGCCGCGCCACTTGATGCTCAGGATTGTTCAGATCGCCGAAGACGATCGCAGCGGTCGGGCACGCCTGTGCGCAGGCCGGCACAACCTCGTGTTCGCGTATACGACGGTCGGCGATCTGGGCCGCAATGCGAGCCGACTCAATCCGCTGCACGCAATAGGTGCATTTTTCCATCACGCCTCGATCGCGCACCGTCACTTCGGGGTTGAATTGAAGGTTGATCGTCGAGCCGTCATCTGGAATGTAATCAAAGAAATTGAATCGGCGGACCTTGTACGGACAATTGTTCGAGCAATAGCGCGTGCCGATGCACCGGTTGTACACCATGAGGTTCAGTCCCTCATCGTTGTGCAACGTAGCGGCTACAGGACAGACCAGTTCGCACGGCGCTTTTTCGCAGTGCATGCACGGGACGGGCGCGTGAAACATGTGCGGATGATGCGGGTCGCCCTCCAGGTACCGATCCACGCGAATCCAGTGCATTTCACGCTGACGCCGCACGCCTTCCTTGCCGACAACGGGAATGTTGTTTTCTGCCTGGCAGGCGAGGGTGCAGACGCCGCAGCCGATGCAGGCGGTGAGGTCAATGTTCATGCCCCACTTGTAGCCGTCGTAGGCATAAGGCTGATACAAGGAAAGCAGCGGTTCGCGGTATTCCTCTCCAAGCACGGATCGCGGCGCTTCGCGAAACTGCTGAATGGTGCCCGCGTGAAAGACGTTTCGTCCCTTCAAGTCGTCATGGTGATACTGTGTGAAGGCGAGGGGATACTCGCCGGCGGTCTGGCGCACCCGCAGTCCCTCAGCAAACCACGGCGCATCCACCGTGCGCAGTTGATACGCGTTGAAGCCCACGCCATCGGCAACACGGCCGCCCGCGGTGCGGCCGCGACCAAAATAGACCGTGACGCTGTCCTCAGCGTGGCCGGGCATGATCAGAACGGGCGCTTGAACTTCGTACTCGCGGTACTTCAACGTCACGCGCTGGCCGGTCTTCAGATTCAGTTTCCTTCCAAGAGAAGGGCTTAGGAACGCAGCGTTGTCCCAGGTCAGCGTGGTCACGGGCTGGGGAAGTTCCTGAAGCCAGGCGTTGTTTGCGAACCGTCCATCCCACACACGAGGATCGGGTTTGAAGACGATTTCAAGTTCATCGTCGGATGTCGGCGGCGCTTCGGCCGCGACGGATTGAGTGGCGGCGGTCGGTTGCGTGCCAGCGCGGTCGTTGGTGGAACTGATTCGAGGCTGCGGTCCCTGAGGTTCTTTGGCGATCCCGGCGTGCAAAGACTCGCGCCACCACGAATCGAAATTCGCCTCGCCGATCTGCTCGCGCCAGTACGAGCGGACGATTTCGTAACCTGTAGAGCCGCTGATGCCCTGGATGGCTGCCAACAGTTCGTGCGGCGAGACGCCCTGGTACAACGGGGCGATCAAGGGTTGCAGCAGCGACGGCGTGCCGTCATAGGCGCGAGCATCGCTCCACATCTCCAGTTCATGGGTGGCCGGTATGTGCCACTCGCACTGCAGCGCCGTCTCATTCACGTACAGGCCGTAGTGAATGCTCAGCGGGACGGCGTTGAGGACTTCAAGAAAGTTCAAGTCTGCCGGCGCGTCGAACACCGGGTTGGTGTCGATCACAAACAACGTCTCGATGCTTCCCTCGCGAATGCGAGCGCACAGGTCAGCGATTGATCGCGCGGCGGGCGAGGCCAGGGAACTTGGAACAGAGGTGGGAATGACCGTCGTGCCGACGTTGCCCAGCGCAGCGTTGATCTCAGCAACAACCGCGTGCACGGCCGGAGGCTGGCCGATGCCTGCCGTCACGATGCTCGCGCCGCGAATCTGGTTGAGATCTTCGGCGGCCGCCTTGGTCCACTCCCCAAGATCGCGTGCGACAGCCTCGTCGTGCGGCTGCATCTGCACCGCCAAACCAAGATCACGCGCGAGCAGCCGTGCCACCGAAGCAATGCGCGAAGATCGCACGGGCACGCGATGGTCAGCGTTGCTGCCCGTCACCGAGGGCATCGGCTCGGCGACGTAGAGGCGGTTCATCGATGTCTGATCCGCGCGCACGCGCCGGCCGGAAATGAAATCGTGCGCATAGCGCACCCGGCCCGGATCGACCGTCATGAAATCATCATCCAGCGAGACCACGATTTTCGCGCGGTCAAACTGATACACAAATTGTTGCGCGGAGTGTGCTGCTCCAGCGATACCTGTAAGGGCCGGGCCGTGAACAAACCATGCGATCCCCGGACTACTTGCCAACAGCGCCTCCATCTGGTGCAGAAGCGTTGGAGACGTGAAGTTGCCCGTCAGCAGCGCCAGCCCTTGCCCGCCGCGTTCACCGAACTCGGCACGCTTCTGGCTCCACGCGTTGAGAAACATCTGCCATTCGACCACGTCGCCCTGGTGCACGACGGCTTGCGAACGATCCGGGTCGTACAGCCCCAGGATCGATGCCTTCGCAAATACGTCGGTCGCGCCAAGGCTGGCTGGATGATCCGGGTTGCCTTCGATCTTGATGGGTCGGCCTTCGCGGCTTTGCACGATGATGCCCAGCCCGTAACCATCCAGCGTGAAAGTGGTAGCAAAATGCAGCGGAAGGCCGGGGATCAGGTCATCAGGCTGATGGACGTAGGGGACAATCGTCTCTTTGGGAAATCGCGCACAGCCTTGCACGCCGGCAAGCGCTGCCGACGCTGCCATCAGATTGATGAACTGCCTGCGGCTGAGTCCTTCGGGCCATTCGCCAGCGCCCGGGGGAAACTCATCTTCAATCCGCGGCGCGGAGGAATGTGTGCTGGACCCATCCAACGTCCAAGTCTCCTCAACGGTGACACGTATTGCAGTCGGTGATCCCGCTGCGGCGGATGCCGTACTCGGCAACGAGTTGACGGCCTAATTCCAATTGATTCGAAGGCGGCTGGTAGTTCATGTCGAACACGCGGTCGCGCGGCCGGACGAACCGCTCGGGTTCGCTGTGGCAATCCAGGCACCAGTTCATGAACAGCGACTCGGTTTTCCAGACCAGCGGCATGCGATCGACCCGGCCATGACACGTCGAGCAGCCCACGCCCTTGGCCACGTGGATGGCGTGATTGAAGAAGACAAAATCGGGCAGGTTGTGCACGCGAGTCCAGATCAGCGGCAGGTTGGTTTCATAACTGGCCCGCACCGGCGCCAGGAACTGAGTGTTCGCCCAGATTTCCGTGTGACAGTTCATGCAGATTGACGTTGATGGAATGCCCGCGAAAGGCGAGATCTCGACCGATGTGTGACAGTACCGGCAGTCAAGCCCCAGTTGTGCCACATGATGCTCGTGACTGAACTGCACCGGCTGCTCCCGCGCAATGCTCACTTCAGTGACGTATTCCGATCGCACAAGCCCGTACCAGATCAGCAATCCGATGACCACCGCCATCGCCAGCAGCAACAGGCTGCCACGCGCAATGAGGTTGGCGATCGGGGGAAATACCTGCACGTGCATCTTGCTGCACGAACAGCCAACGGGTCTATACGGCAAAATTCCAAACCGTTGTCGCAGCGGGCTCGGCCGTTCGGCCTGAGAGGATGCGCCGCGTCACGCTGTCAGCGCGTTGAGAATCGGCGTCAGAAAAATCCGCCGCCAGCCAGTGAACAACCGAAACTCGGTGGGGGACTGCCCGGCTTCTATGGCGCGAAGCACACGATCCAATTCCCGTTTGCTGGTCACGATTCCCGGATCAATCGCCCGCTCCACGCTGGCACGTCGAATGTCCTCCCATACCGCATCCACGCGCTCGCGATGCTGCTCGCGATCCATTTTTCGAACGCGCGGCCTTGCCTCCGTATCCTCCGGCTCGCCAGCCTCAACCAGCGCCCGTGCGGTGATGGCCAGAATCTCTTCGGCGTATTCGCGAACGACGGGGCGGGGCAGGCCGGGAACTTGCTTGAGAGCCTGCAACGTCTGCACAGGCGCGGCCGAGAGTTCAAACACCACTTCATCCCGAAGCAGAGAGCGAGGCGGCACGTTATGCGTTCGCGCGGTCGCATCGCGCCATGAGATCAAGTTGCGCAGCAGCGCCCGCTGCCGGCTCGTGAGTTTCTCCACGCCTCGAACCCGGATGCGCTGCGATTCAGCATCAAACGTGTAACGCGCGGGATCACAGAGCATTCGAAACTCTTCCTCAGCCCACTCATGCGTCCGGTTCGCCGCCAGCATTTCTTCCAGCTTGTGCTGCAGCAGCGGAAGATACCGCCCCTCATCCGCGGCATATCGCAGTTGTGCAGGCGAAAGCGGCCGGTGATCCCACTGGCTGAACTTCAGAGCGCGA
>CAMPIL010000104.1 GCA_946886375.1 uncultured Phycisphaerales bacterium | reverse complement strand
GAAGTCGCCCCCGGCAATCAATTCGCCGTTGTAGATGGCCAGTGCTCGTACATAGCTGTCCATCCCGCTGCCAAGCGATTGCCACACTTCATCCGCAATCGACCGCGGCTGAATGACGGCGATCGTCAGGACTGCGACTACGGATTTCCACTTTGCGAATCGGCACATGGGGCTACTTCCAGGCAGGGGTGGCCACATTCATGCCGACATCGCGGGCGGCGGAATCTCGTTGTCCCCAGTATGCGCCAAGCACCATTCAAAAGCGACACAAATCACCGAATTCGCAGGTCCGCGCCAAGTCCTCGACGTGGCGAGCCGCCGCGCCGCGATTCGGCATCAGCCAGCCCTTTGGGATAGCACACATCCGAGAACCTCGTGGCCGCGATTTCACCGGCGAAGGCCTGAGTGCCAGCTATTGCAATCCGAAATCCAAATCCCCTTACCCCCAGTTGTTGATGATCGCCAGCAGATCGTTCACATTCACTTGGCAATCACCGGCTGCCGGCGCGACGTCCGCGGCGCAATTTCCGGTGGGCGGGCAATTCGCGCACGCGCCCCACGCGTTGATCACGCCGAGCAGGTCGTTGACGTTCACCAAGCCGTTGTGATCGAGATCGCCGAGCTTGAATGCCCCCGCCGCATCCGCCAGCCAGCCCGCGACCGATCGCGTCAGGTTCGCCGCGAAGTCGTAGTGGATGTAGTTGGGCATGTCGATCGAATCGCACGGCTGGTGGTAGCAGCCGAAGACCTGGTAGTTGTATTCGACAAAGCAAAACGCCTGGTAGCCTGCGCTGGCGAAAGGCGCGTGATCGCTGAAGGTCGCGTTGCCCGCGTAGACGAAGTTGATGCCGTTGCCGTACAGGCTTGCCGCGTTCTGCAAAGCGGTGCGCAGCGGGGCCGACGCCGCGTTGCCCCACATGTCCTGGCGATTGGCGCCGACGTCGTGCGCGATCATGTCCAACTGCACCATGCCACGAACATCCGCGCCGGTGTGGGTGTTCACGTAGGCGGTTGATCCGATCTTGCCCTGTTCTTCGCGGTCCCACGCGCAGAACTTGATGGTGGAGGCGGTCTGATACTGGCTGAGCACGCGCGCGATCTCCAGCACCGCCGCCACGCCCGAGGCATCGTCATCGGCGCCGGGATTGTTCACGGTGTCGTAATGTGCGCCGATGAGGTACTGCGCCGCGGGAAACTGCGTGCCGGTCTTGGTGCCGATCACGTTGTAGTACGTGTTGCCGTTGTAGAGGAACGGGTGCAGTTCCACGCTCAGCCCGAAACTCTGCAGGGTGGCGGCGATAGTGTCGCGGCATAAATCGTGCTGCGCGCCGTTCACGCCCTTGTTGCTGCCGGCGTGCGTGTACAACAGATCATCGAGATAGTGCCGGTAATTCACCGCATCCACGCGCGACGCGATGGTCTGACCGAGCGCGCTGGCCGCAGCCCGCTGCGGATGCAGCGTCAACATCACTCCCATGACACCCATCAGGCCAGCGGCGGCCCACGGCGCGTTGAATCGTCTGTTGTGCATGAGGCCGAGTGTACCTCACGATTGACCGAAGGCGAACGGGAATTCGCGCCTGGATCGCGCACACCTCCGGTTGGCGCGCCAAAAAACCCCATGCCCGATGAATTGCTTCATCGGGCACGAGGTCTGTTCAACCACTCTTGGTCGGTTCAGGCGCCGGGATCAATCACGATTGGTGTTGCCGCGGCCTCGATCATCATCGCGGCGGCGATCTTCCGATCGTCCGCGCTGGCCGTCGAAGTTGTCATCGCCTCGGATCTGCCCCATGCGGAACGTGGCGTCCCAGCGCGGCTTGCCGTCCTGATCGCGCAGGTACAGCACTTCGTTGCCCCGGCGGACTTCGGTGGCCATGATGTAGTCCGGCGCGCCGCGCGACACGCGCGAGCCGGTCACGCGCACCTGGTCGCCCTCTCGCAACTGCACCGTCTGGTGCTCAATGAACCACGCCGGGCCAAGGTGCACCGTGGCCACCTGGTTGTCGTTGGTCTGCACGCGCAGGCGCACGCCTTCGGTCATGCTGTTGTTGGGGCGGAAGGTCTCCACCGCCGTCACCCGACCGTTGATGGTGACGATGCTGTTGGGATCAAACTGCCGGTCGTATTCGCTTTGGAATTGCCAGCCGCCGCGGGCAGACTGATTGTTCCCCGATGCCGGGTCGTCTGAATTGCCCTGGTCCGGCGGCACGTAGCCCAGGATCGTATCCGCATCGACGTTGTAGAACTGCGCCACGCGCTCGACGAACTGCGTGTTGTCCAACCGCTGCCAGTTGTTGGGTTCAATCGACGGCGCGTTGCGAATCTGGTTGCGGTCCATGTTCAACACGAAAACCTTTTCGTTTTCGCGGAAGTTCATCGCCTGCAGCGGCACGACCACAAGCCGGTTCTCAACACCGGGCACCCCCGACAGCACCGCGTACACCACGCGCCCGCGCCGCATGTCGATCATCATGTCCTCGACCTGGCCCAATTCCTGGTTCTGATGATTCTGCACCTCCAACTTCATCGATTCGGTGACGGGAACCAGCCGGCCCTGAGACACCGCCTTGGCCTCGGCCTTTTCCGCGGAAAGTCCATAGTGCTGGAACACGATCCGCGCCCACTGCGGGTCGCCCTTGGTGTTCCAGCCTGCGGGATCAAACGGCGGCGCGTTGCGAAAGCGATTCATGTCGATGTTCAACCGCGCGGTGCTGTCGGTGAACGTCAGCGCTTCAAACGGCGCGATCTTGTACTGGCCGCTTTGTCCCTGGACTTCAATCACCGCGAACACCACGTCGCCGGTCTCGGGGTTCACCGCGAGGTTCGTGATGCGCCCGGCGTTTTGATTGTCCTGCGTCTGCACCTGGGTGCCCCACAACTGCGAGGCGCGGCGGAGATGCAGGCGGTTTTGAGTGGCCTGGTCTGGGTTGGTCTGATTGTTCTGAGCGATGCTCGGCATCGTCAGGACGAGCGCGGCGGCAATCGCCGCAGTTCGCAAACACATTCGGAAAATCATGCTGAGGCTCCTTTCGCGAGTTGTCTTGTCGGGTCTTCTCTGAATGTGTAGATGGCCTGAGCCTTGCGGAACATGCGCGCATGCGCGCCAGATCGCCATTTGCGTTTGCATTCCTAAGAACATGCGCGGCGCGAATCGCGCCCCGCCAGCCGGTGAAAACGTCCCGCTGCGGCGGACTCAACTTGAGCAGTGACCCCCGCAAAGCGATCGCCAGCGCAGCGAGACATCGCCCGATGCGCGATCAGGTTTTTGCGACGCGCCGCATGACGTACGACGCCGCGTACATTCCCCCAATCGCTTCGCGATCAACACTTTGCGGCGCGTAGGCGTTGTTCAGCGGCTGCAGGCGAACGGTGCGCCCGTCATCTTCCAGATAAATGCGCTTGAACGTGGTTTGATTGTCGCGCTCCAATCGCACGAAGCAATCCGTGCCCGAGGGCGTGGGCAACTGCGGGGCAAACACCACGATGTCGTTTTCGCGGTAGTCCGGCTCCATGGAATCGCCCACGACGCGCGCGGCGAAAGCGTCGGGATCATTCACGTCCGGGCAGGCGATGTATTCATCAGCAACCGCTGCGGGGTAATCCAGATCGGTGAACTCCTTGGGATATCCCGCCGCCACCTTGTTGACGACGGGAATGCCGCGGAATTGCCGCAGCGGCAGCGGTTCATCGACGTTGGAGGCGCGCGCGTTCACCAGTTTGCGCAACTGCTTCAGTGGATTCTCGCTCGCCAAGGCGTGCTTGATGCGGCTGGCCAGCGCGCGCGATTGCGTGTTGGAGCGCCCGACCTGCGCGCGGATGTTGGCAGGCACGTTCTGCCATTGCAGCGCGGCGACGATGCAGCCGTCGCCGATGCCCAGCGCGGTTTCCAGACGCCGGGCCCGCTCGATCGTGATCGTGCGCTTGCCGGCTTCCATGAGCGAGAACTGGGCCTTGCTGCAGCCCACGGCGTTGGCCAGGGCCTGTTGCGTCATGCCGCGCTTCTCGCGCAACTCACGCACCAGCGTTCCGACCTCTGAACTTTTCTGCACGGCTGAATCCTCCCGCGGCAAAGCCGCCGTGTTCACAAATTTGTGAACAATCACTTGCCTTTTGCATCATACAGTGTAAATTGTCCGGCTGTGTTTGCAAGTTTGAAAACACTTTCCTTGCACGCTCATTTTGGTAAATGCTTATGTCACAAGACCTTAGGGCGGGAACCCTTGACCGGACCGGCGACGAGCCGATGGCTGCGCGGCAGGCGCAGGTGGAGCAGATTCTGCATTTGGGGCGGCATCTGCGGCTGGATCAACGATCGCTGCTGGAAAGCGTGTACCAGCGCGGCGTCTCGCCCGCCGCGTTGGCGCGGGCTGCGGGACAAGACCCAGGCGTGATCCGCCGACGGCTGAAAAAGATCATTGCGCGAATCGGCTCGCCGGAGTTCAGGTTCGTTGTCGGCCAGATGCACCGCTGGCCCGACGCCCGGCAGGCCATCGCGCGAGAGGTGCTGCTCTGCGGCAGGTCGCAGCGAGCCGCCGCCAGCACGCTGGGCATCAGCGTGCACCGCGTCCGCCGTGAACTCGACCGCATCCGCATCATGCGCGAAACGACACAACAGCACGGGCGATGATGCGAAAGACTCGATCCACAGATGACGCAAATAACGCCGATGGACGAAGGTGACGCAGATGACTCCGACTCAAACAGTACACCGTCTCGGATTTCATCCATCCGCGCCATCCATGGCTTCATCGCTTCCTTTCGCCTAAATCGCCCCATGACCGCAATCACCATCAGCAAACGCGTGACAACAGCCGTGCGCATTTCGCCGCACGTGATGCAGGCCGCCGCGATGTTCGGCCTGGGTGTGGATCAGACGCAGGAATTGACCATTGTTCCGCAATGCGAAATCCCCCTGCCGCATCTGGGCGGAAAAAGCGGAATCATCTTTATCACTGGTCCTTCAGGCTCAGGCAAATCCATGATCCTGAGACTCATTGCCGAGCAATGCATCGCGCGCGGCATCGCCATGCTCAACGCCACCGCGCTGCCCGCGTTGCCAGACTTGCCCCTGGTCGATGCGCTGCACTGGCCCGGCGCCACGCTCCAGCGCGTGATGGAACTGCTGAGCATGGCGGGATTGGGCGATGCGTTCGTCATGCTGCGACGGCCGTGCGAACTCAGCGATGGCCAGCGGTTTCGCCTGACCGTCGCGCACGCGATGGCGCAATCCTTCATCATGAATGAAAACGGCGGCGTCATCCTCTTTGATGAATTCGCCTCTTCGCTTGATCGGTTATGCGCCAGCGCGATCGCGCGCAACATCCGCCGCTGGATCGACAACCAACCACCGCCGCACATCACGCTCATCGCCGCCACCACGCACGATGATCTTCTGGAACCCCTGCAGCCGGATGTATTGGTATGGAAAGGGCTTGGCGATCAGATCGAGGTGGTGCAGCGATGATGGCGTTGACAGAACATCGCATTCAACCCCAAGCGAACAGCGATCGCATTTCGTTCGATGACCTTCACACGCGCTTCCACTCACTTCGCCGCGAGCAGTTCATCGATGGCCTGCGCATCGAGGTCGGCACGATGGAGGATTACAAATCGCTGGCGAGGTTCCACTACCGCGGCGGACATCCCGGCGCGGTCACAGCAGTGTTTCGCATCGTTCATCGCACAACGACCGTGGTGGGAAGATTCCTCGGCCGTGATGGCGAATCGCAGATCGTCGGCGTGCTGGTGCGGTCGTTGCCGCAACTGGCCTGCCGCCTGCGTGATCTGGCGACGAATGATCGCTATCGCGGGTTGAAGCTGCGCGATGCTGCGGTAATGCTCAACCGCGAGGTGCGAACCATCAGCCGCGTGGTGATCGACCCGCAATGGCGCGGCACGGGGCTGGCGGTAAAACTCGTGCGGCATGCGTTGGCGAATCCCGAGCCGGGCGTGCAATTCACCGAGGCGCTCGCGGTGATGGGCCGCGTCTCGCCCTTCTTTGAGCACGCCGGCATGCTGCGCTACGACCGCCCGCCTCGCCCTGAGCATGCGCGATTGGCCGATGCGCTGACTTATCTCCGATTGGATCTTTGGGCGCTCGCGCGTTCAGAACACGTGACAACCCAACTTGATCCGGATCAAGCGGCGTTTCTTCTGCGCGAATTGCGCCGCTGGCATCGCGCTGCCCATCGAACGCCGAAGTCGGAACTTGAAGCAATGACAGTCCAGCGGCTCATCGCCATCGCGCGCGATGAACTGCTCTCGCAGCCAGTCTATTACCTGTATCAGCACAAGCCGCAGTAGCAGGCTTGGAGCTCGCATATCGCTGGTGGGAGTCTTCTTTTCCTCATTGGAGGCTCACCATGCGCACGATTCACATAGCGTTCCTCACGATTGGGTTGTTCATTGCGGCGGCATTCGCCGGCTGCGCGGCGGGGCGGGCCGATGACGGCTCGATCATTCTGGGCGCGAAACTCGCCGAACTGCCCGAGACCGCCGAGCAGGCCGCGAAACTGGCCGCGGGATTCCTGGGCGAGCCGTGGTCCACGCTGGCCAAAGCGGCGATCGGCCTGGTGTTCGGCGGAAGCGCCGCGGCCATCGCCGCACGCCGCGCCCGCCAGCGCGAGGACCACGCCTGGGATGAAGCCGAGGCCCGCGCGTATGCCCGAACAACCAGAACCGCAGCGTGAGTGCGGCATCTGAACCTTGCCGCGCAAAACAAAGCCAACTTGGGCGCGCCATTCACGCGCGCATTCCGTCGATTGACGCCGCCCTCTCGTTCATTTCAACATCGGAGTCCAAAATCATGCCCGTGCTCTCGCTGTCCTCGCTCGAAGCGCATCCGCACAACGCCAACCGCATGCCTGCGGAGTTGATGGAGAAACTCGCAGCGCACATTCGCGCGACAGGCGACTATCCGCCACTGATCGTGCGTCAACATCCCGTTTCACCCGATCGCTTTCAGATTCTCGATGGCCACCACCGCGCGCAGGTGCTGCGACAACTTGGTTACGAGGAAGCGCGCTGCGAGATCTGGGAAGTGGATGATGACCGTGCCGCGCTGTTGCTGCTGACGCTGAACCGATTGCATGGCGAGGACGATCCGCAGCGGCGCGGCATGCTGCTGGCCCGCATCAACCGCTCGGTGGACATCGACCGGCTGGCGAAACTTCTGCCGGAGGACGCAGCGCGCATTCGCAAGTTGATCGACCTTTCCGCCGCGCCGCCCCCGCCGTCTGAACCGCCGCCGCTGGAAACCATGCCGCAGGCGGTGACGTTCTTCCTCAGCGGTGTGCAGCGGGATCGATTGCTGGATCGCCTGGACGCGGTCAGCCGCAACCGATCCGCTGCGCTGGTGCAATTGCTGAATCTCGATGAACCAACGGCGGCAACATCGCGCGATGGCGCTGCGGTCGAGGAGCCTGCGGAAATCGATAGTTCAAAATTTGTACAAATTTTGAAATAGTCGCGGGCGGGCAAGCCGCCCCCGCCGCTTGCCCGCGCAAATCGTCCGGCAAATACAAAAACAATGACCCGCGCACGCGCGGGTCATCTGGAGATTGCTCATTCCATGCGAAGATTGTTCAACGCAACTCAAGCGCCATTGGGGCGTCCGGCTCGTTCACGTGCGGCGTCTGCGATATGCCACTGCGATGGCGCCCATGAGCAGCGCGAGACATCCCGGCTCGGGGATGGGCGGGGCTTGATCGGTGCCGCCGTAGGGGCCGGCATTGCCCGGCCCGTTGAGGAATTTCGCCGCCACCAGCATCGGCCTCGCCCCGTCGCTGAACTCGGAAAGAAAATCCTCCGCCGTCACGTTGCTGCCCTGAAACGTCAGGACAAACATCGCCGAGTCGCCCGGCAACAGGGCCTGGGAGTTCGCGCCCGCGCCGCCGTGGATCATGTATTCGAAATGGCCGAACGCGTTGGCGTTGCGGTGCGTGGCCAGGCTCCATCCCGTCGGCATCGAGGTCTCCTGCACGCTCGTCACGTCGCTGCTGGCGTTGAAGAGGATCTGGTTGATGCGGTATGGATGGAGTTCTTCGGTCGTGTTCGTGACGGTGATCGTCAGCGCGTTGCCGGTGACCTCGAACTCAATCGAGGCGTCCAGCAGCGCGGGGTCCGCGCCGTGGGTGGCCGCGGTGCTCAAAAGGATCATCGCTGCATCCGCGCGAGTTGCGCACAGCAAGACCAAAACTGCGCCGATGAAAAAACCACAGCCCTGACGAATCAATCGACAGAATCGCATGCTCTCTCTCCCTTGCTCTGGGGATTGTCGGATTACGGCGCGGCAGGTGCGATCGATTGCACCCAACGTGTTCTCTCAACACGCCGAATCCCTCTCATTCTCAGCCGCAGATGTTACCTCGGTTCTCATCTCTTGCAACTCAAATTTTCGAAGGAGAATTGATCATTTTTGCGCGTCCTGCTTGCCCACTTTCACAATTCCGTTTTCACACAACCTCCAGCACAGGTCATCGCCTCATGAGCGCACCAACACCACAGACCACGATCACGACACAGATGCACGAGCAGTTGATCACCCGGTTGGCCCAGGCCGATCTGCCGCCGACGGATGTCGCGCGCGAACTGGGACTGACGCTGGAGCAGCTGGCTTCATGGGCGGCGGCGCGCGGCAACACCGCGATTCTGGAATGCCTGGCGCGGCTCGCCGACATCCGCGCGGAATTGCTTTTGAGCCAGTACCGCGCGAACGCGGCGGTGCAGTTGATCCAGATCGCCGCCGCGCAAGAGCCAAGTGAACTTTCGCGCAAGGCGTGCGTGGACCTTCTGGCTGCGCGGCTGGATGCGTTCAAATCACTGGACCCGCAGGCGGTGCCTGCCAGCGCCGATCAGCGCGCCGCCGCGCCTTCGGAAGACGCCATCCTTGGCGCGCTGGAGCGGCTGGCCAGGCAATCCGACGATGGAGTGGACCGCGCATGAGCGCGATGCTTGCAACATCTCCGAACGCCGACGCCGATGCGGACTTTCGGCGCGTTGTTCGCCTGACGATGCCGCGCACGCCGAATCAACTGCACTCGTATATCGCTACGGTGCTCGGCTTTCACCTGCCGCGGCATCCGCTCATCGCCGGGCACAGCGCGCCGTTCGACTATCTCGAGCATTCGTTTTTCGAAGATCAGGGCGGAAAGAGCCGCGACTGCCTGGTGTGGGCCAGCCGCGGCGGAGGCAAGACGCAGATCGCCGCCATCGCCACGCTGCTGGACCTGATCTTCAAGCCCGGCATCCAGGTGCGCATTCTGGGCGGATCGTTCGATCAATCCTCGCGCATGTATCGCTATCTCAAGCGCATCCTGGAATCGCCGGTGTTTTGCGATCTGGTGGCGGGCAACCTGACCGGGCGCCACGTGGAACTGCGCAACGGCTCGCGCGTCGAGGTGCTGGCGCAATCGGAGCGCGCGGTGCGCGGCAACAGAGTTCACAAGTTGCGCTGCGATGAAGTTGAGTTGTTCGACGCCGGCGTGTGGGAGGCCGCCCAATTGATCACGCGCTCCGGCCGGTGCGGAAGCGTGACCGTGCGCGCCGCGATCGAAGCGCTGAGCACGATGCACAAGCCCTTCGGCCTGATGCAGCGGCTGGTGCAGGACGCTCCGTCCCGCGGCCGGCGGATCTTCCGCTGGAACGTGCTGGACACGCTTCATCGCTGCGAAGCGTGGCGCATGTGCGGCATGCCGGCCGCGCAGACTGCGTCCAGCGCCGCATCGCCCGCGCATCAATCCAATCGCGATGACGTGCGCCTGAATGTGCTCGGCGAATCGGGGCAAGACTCAAAGCCATGCCTGTTGTGGGATGAATGTCAGGGCCGGGCGAAGTCGCCGCAGGCGCGCGGTTTCTTCTACATTGACGACGCGATCGTGCAGAAGCAGCGCGTGGGCGTGAAGACCTGGAACGCCGAAATGCTCTGCGAGGAGCCCGCGCTGCACGACAGCGTGTATCCGGAATTCGACCGCGCGATTCACGTGTTCGGATCCGATCAGAGTGACGCCGACCACGCCCATCGCGCGGATTCAGATGGCGTGTGCATCGCGGGCATTGACTTCGGCTATCGCGCGCCGACCGTGCTGGTGTGGGCCATTCTCGCCGACGGCGTGTTGACCGTGGTGGATGAACTTGCCCAGGAG
>CAMPIL010000103.1 GCA_946886375.1 uncultured Phycisphaerales bacterium | reverse complement strand
GCTCGGGCAGCTCCGGTGGCGTGGCGTGACTCATCTTTCCACATGGCCCGCGCCGGCCGGCGGGCAGAGATTTGGCCGGCGTGAGCGGGCGCGGCGGCGGGCCGCTGACCGACGCCCCCGCCGTCAACGCCGTGCTCGATCTGCTGCACATGGCCGACCATCCCGATGACACGATCGCGGCGTTCAACGTGGCGAATTCTCCGCTGGGCGCGGTGGCCGGTGAAATGGATTCAATCGAGTGGTGGAACGATCAGGCCGCCCGTCGGTCGATTGCATTCAGCGTCCGCCGAAGATTGTTGAACAATGGCTATTCGTGCACGATCGCCGATTGGGTGCGGTCGGTTGCGGGCTGTTGCGATGCCCGCGAACTGCGGCGGCTGATGCAACTGGTGGAGATGGCGGCGGGGTACGACCTTCACAGCACGCTACGCGCCAACGACTTCATCGACCTGGTCGAGAACACTCCCGTCGCCGACGTGCAGCCTGCCCCCGTGCAGGTGATGACGATTCACCAGGCAAAGGGTCTGGAGTTCGACGTGGTGATTCTGCCTGAACTGGAAGGACAACTGGCCGGTGCGCACACGCCGCCGGTGGTGTTTGAGCGCGAGGATGAAACCGGCCGCATCTCGCGCATCTGCCGCTACATGGAGAAAAACACGCTCGCGCTTGCGCCGGAGTTGCAGCCCTTGTTTGACCGCCACAAACGCCGCACCGTGCGGGAGAGCCTGAGTCTTCTGTACGTGGCGATGACGCGTGCGATTCACGGCTTGTTCATGATCATCGATCCGCCAAGCGAGAATGAGAAGTCAATTCCACGCAAAGCCTCGGGCGTGCTTCGCTGCGCGCTGGCGCATGATTCGATCGAACCCGACTCTGTCGCGCATTGCCATGGCGATCCGAAATGGCTCAAGAAGATCGCCGCGATGAAAGGATCGCAGCCGAAAGACAGCCAGACTCCGCGCGATGCGGACGGCCTCGCCATTCCCGTTATCACGCTGGCGCACGGCGCGAGAACCAACGGCTCGGCGGCGGTGAAGTCGGCCTCCAAACTCGCGGAGCGCGAATCCTCGCACATCCACGTGCGCCTGGCGCACCTGCCCAATCAGGACGCACGCGACCGCGGCAGCGCGATCCACGCCCTGTTCGAGCAGATCGAATGGCTGGAGGAGTTCACTGCCGATGAAAACGCGCTGCTTCGCATCGCGCAGGCCAAAGCGCCGCGGCGAAACGAAGCGTGGGCCCGCAGCCAGGTGCGCACATTCCTGCAATTGATCAAGGGCCCGGCGGTGCAATCGGCGCTGTGTCGCGGCAAGGCCGACCTGAGACCACTGCGCGTGCAGCGCGAAATTCCATTTGCGCGGCTCGCCGGGACCGGCGCGGCAAACGATTCCACCGGCCTCCAGCGCGGCTACATCGATCGATTGGCCATCCAGTTGGATCGAACGTGTCGGCCGATCGCGGCGACCGTGATCGACTTCAAGACCGACGAAGTGGACGCCGCCCAGGCCGTCGGGCACGCCCAGGAGTATCGCCCGCAGATGGAGGTGTACCGGGACGCCGCCGCGGAAATGCTCGGGCTTGAACCGGCGAACATCGCGGTGCAGGTGCTGTTCGTCATGCCGGGCGCGGTGGTGAATCTGTAGGGCCGGCGCCTCCGACACTCCGTGCGAAGCCGCTACCGGCATGCTACGATTCAGACTTGTTTGTTCGGCACGTCCGGCATTCCCCGGAACGGGAATTCAGGACGGTGTGTGCACGGCGATGGATTCCCGCCTGCGCGGGAATGACACCACCACGCGGAGAGTGCAAGCGGCGGCTTTCGAGGTTTCGACTTCTGACAATTTGACGTTTTCCAATGCCAAAGATCACCATCAACGGAAAAGAGGTTGAGTTCACCAAGGGCCAGACGATTCTTCAGGCCGCCTTGGAGAACGACATCGCCATTCCGTACTACTGCTATCACCCGGGGCTGACCATCGTCGCCAACTGCCGCATCTGCCTGGGCGAGGTGTGGGCTCCCAATCCCAAATCCGGCAAGTTGGAAGCCATTCCCAAGTTGATGCCGACCTGCCAGACCCAGTGCGGCGAAGGCCAGGTCGTGTACACCGATTCGCCCAAGTCCATCGCCAATCAGAAGTCGGTGATGGAATACCTGCTCATCAATCACCCGGTGGACTGTTCGGTGTGCGATCAGGCCGGCGAATGCCTGCTGCAGGATTTCTCCTATCAATACGGCCGCAGTCAGGCACGATTCGCAGAAGAGAAAATCAAGCAACCCAAGAAGGACATGGGCGAGCACGTGCTGCTGTACGCCGACCGCTGCATCATGTGCACCCGCTGTGTCCGCTTCACACGCGAGGTCACCGGCACCGGCGAACTCATGGTGGATGGCCGCGGCGCGAAAGAGCAGATCGACATCTTCCCCGGCGTGCCGCTGAACAACGAACTTTCCGCGAACGTGGTGGACATCTGCCCGGTGGGCGCGCTGCTCGACAAGGATTTTCTCTTCCAGCAGCGCGTGTGGTTCCTGAACAAGACGCCTTCGATCGACGGCATCACCGCGTCGGGCGACAACATTTCCATCGAGCACAACAAGGGCGTGATCTTCCGCATCAAGCCGCGCACCAACATGGAGGTGAACAAATGGTGGATCACCGATGAAGTGCGCTACGGCTGGAAGCACGTGCATTCGGATCAGCGCATCACGCTGCCTGGGTTGAAGAGCCGCGAGCCGTTTGAGCCGACCGAAGCGCCACTGGCCTACGAGGCGGCGTACGAGGAAGTGAATTCACGGCTATCGCGGGCCAAGCGCATCGCGCTGATGGTCAGCCCCATGCTCAGTTGCGAGGACGCCTACCTGCTGGCCAGCTATGTGCTCAGCATCGATCCCCAGGCGATACTCTGCGTGGGCCCCGTGCCGATGTCCGGCCAGGACAAGACTTTCCCGGGCGGGTTCAAACTGTTTGCCGAGAAAGCCCCCAACGCGCGGGGCGTGCGGCGAGTGCTTTGCAAGCTGGCCAAGTCGGGCAAGGTTTTTGAGTTCGATGCATTGGCCGCCGCGCTGCAGAAGGATTCGCAGATTGATGCGCTGGTGCTGACGGGAAACTACCCCAGCGACTGGCCCACCGCCGCGCTGCTCAATGCAATTGACGCGGTCAAGGGGCGCTTCGTCGCGTTGATCGACACGCTGCACACCAGACTCGTCGAGCGGGCGGACGTGGTCATTCCAGGGGCGACGTGGGCGGAGAAGGCGGGCGTCTTTGAAAACGCCACCAATCGCCTGCAAGCCTTTGAACGGGCAATCGAGCCCATCGATTATGTCAAGACCGAAGCACAGATCGCCTTGGATTTGATTGCAGCGCGTGGCGGGGACAGGCCCGCGGCGTTCAACGCCGCCATGGTCCGAAAGCAGATGGCGCTCGCCCACGATTTGCAGGAATTCCTCCAGAGCGTGCACCACGCCCCGGTCATCGAGGAAATCGAACCGGACATGGAGTTGGTGGAGTTGTAATCCGGCCGCCCGGTCGTGAATACCCTCGCCTCCTGATGGCCGTGCGCGATGAATTGATGCAATCTGTTGACGCTTGGGCCAACTCATTCACCCGCCCGTTGTCACCGTCGTCTTGCCTGCGTATAACAGCCGGCGGTATGTCGCTCAGGCTGTGGAAAGCATCCTCGCGCAGACCTTCACCGACTTTGAATTCCTCATCATCGATGACGGCTCAACCGATGGGACCGCTGCGATCCTTCAGCGGCTGGCGCGACAGGACGACCGCATCCGCCTGATCCGGCAGGCCAACGCCGGCGTGAGCGCTGCATCAAACCTTGGCCTGGCGATGGCGCAGGGCGAGTTCTTTGCCCGCATGGATCACGATGACATCGCATCGCCCCGGCGGCTGGAGTTGCAGGTGGAGTTCCTGCGGGCCCATCCGGAATGCGTGGCGGTCGGCGGCCAGGCGCTCATGATCGACAGCGAGGGCTTTCCCATCCGCATTCCGCGCGTGCCGCTCACGCATGAGGAAATCGAAACCGCGTTCACGCAGGAATGGGCGATCTTCCATCCCACCTTCACGGCCCGGGCGCAGGCGATGCGCGATGTGGGCGGATACAGCCTCGAGCACAAATCACTCGAAGATCTGGACATGTTCATCAAACTCGCCGAGCGCGGCCGACTGGCGAACCTGCCCGACGTGCTGGTGCAGTACCGCCAGCATTTCAAAAGCATCTGCTTCACCCAGTACCGGGATCAGATCGTGCAATTGGCCGGCGTGTTCCGCGACGCCGCCAAACGCCGCGGCAAGTCTTTGACGGACCAGTATGAAAATCTTGGCCAGACGCTGCGTGAACCTCCCCCGCCCCGACTGACCCGGTGGTCCTACGAAAAGATGTGGGCGTGGTGGGCGCTTGCGGCGGGATACGTCACGACCTCGCGCCGTCACGCACTTCGCGCCTTCCGGCTGCGGCCGCTTCAGCCGGAAACCTGGCTGCTGCTGTGGTGCGCACTGCGCGGATATTGAAGCCCTTGCCATCCCGCACCGCTCGCGGCCGGTCAGATGGAGTCGGCTCGCTGGATGACGCGCACGTTTTCACGGCCGTCGTTGCGAATCGCCGGGCCGCGCCACTTCGACAGCAGCACGTTCAATCCCGCCAACACGCCCAAGACCAGCGTGCCCGCCGCAAGCGCGATGAAGACCACAAGAAGAATCGGCACGCCGATGAACAGCAACACCGTCAGCAGCGCCGCTCGCTGAATCCATCCCGGCTGGGAGCGCACCGCCCGGAACGCGGCGTGGGCTCGCTGCGCGTTTTGCCATGAGAATGCCGTCGCGCGAATCGTTCGGAACATGGATGCATGCTATGCGCCAGATTCAGGAGGTGAATCGCCTGTGAATAGCCTGACATTCCGTGGCGTGCCGAGCCCGCCGTGTGGTAGGATGAGACCGCTTCCAATTTCCTGCAGGTGGTGTACTTCATGCTTGGTCCGTCGTCGAAGACCCCAGATGTCGTGGCCGCTTCACCTGGCGGCTTCGTTCATTTGCACCTGCACACCGAATACTCGTTGCTGGACGGCGGGAACAAGATCAGCAAACTTGTGGCGCGGGTGAAGGAACTGGGCATGCACGCCGTCGCCGTGACCGATCACGGCAACCTGTACGGGGCGATTGAGTTCTACAGCAAGGCGAAAGCCTCGGACGTCAAGCCGATTTTGGGCATCGAGGCGTACGTTGCGCCCAACGACCGCCGCGATCGCAAGCACACCGGAATCGCCGATGGCGGTTTCCATCTCGTGCTGCTGGCGGAGAACAACATCGGCTGGCAGAACCTGCTCAAACTTTCCAGCGATTCGTTTCTGAACGGCTTTTATTACAAGCCGCGGATGGACAAATCCACGCTGGCGCAATGGGGCGATGGACTCATCGCGATCAACGGCCACCTGGGTTCATCGCTGGCGCATCACCTGTTGCAGTACCAGCAGACCAACAACGAAGCGCACTGGAACGCCGCCTTGGATGAAGCCCGCTGGCACGCGGACGTGTTCAAGCCCAATGAGGCGGGCCAGCCGCGGTTCTTCATCGAACTTCAGCGCAACGGCGTCATCGAGCAGGATCGCATCAATCCTCTGCTGATCAAACTGGCGCGTGAACTGAACCTGCCGCTGGTCTGCGACAACGACGCCCACTTTCTGCTTGCGGAAGATTACGAAATCCACGACAGCCTGTGCTGCATTTCGATGGGCAAGACCAAGGACGAGCAGAACCGCCTGCGCTATCCGCGCGATCTGTACGTCAAAAGCCCGCAGATGATGGCGGACCTGTTCCGCGACCTGCCCGAGGCAATCCAGAACAGCGAGCGCATCGCGGCCCGCTGCAATGTCGAACTGCGCTTCGGCGAGAACCACGCGCCGCTGGTCAAGGTGGCGCAGCACAGCGACCTGCCTCCATTCAGCGGCGGCGACGCGACCGCGTGGTTCAACGACCTGTGCTCGCGCTTCGAACTGCTGCCCGTTTCGTCCGAGGACGTGCGCACCGCCCAGGATGAACTGACGCGCGGCTGCGACCACGCCATGCGAACCCTGTGCGACGCCGGTGTGATCTGGCGCTACGGCGTTGATGGCGTGACGGACACGATCCGCAAGCGGCTTGACCGCGAACTGAAAATCCTCGCCGACAAGGGCATCAGCGCGTACTTCCTCATCGTGTGGGACTTCGTCAACTGGGCACGCCAGCGCGGCATCCCCGCCGCGGCACGCGGTTCGGGCGTGGGAACCATGGTCGGTTACGTGCTGGGCCTTTCCAACTCATGCCCGGAGCGCTACGGCCTGCTCTTTGAGCGATTCACCGACCCGGATCGCAGCGAGTTCCCCGACATCGATATTGACATCTGCCAGGACGGACGCGCGTCGGTCATCAATTACGTGCGGCAGAAATATGGCCACGTCGCGCAGATCATCACCTTCGGCCGATTGAAAGCCAAGGCGGCGATTAAGGATGTGGCCCGCGTCAACGGGCTTTCGCCCGGCGAAGGCCAGCGTCTGGCGAACCTCGTGCCGAATGAGTTGTTCATCACGATCGACGCCGCGCTGCAGAAGGAACCGGACTTCAAGGCCGAGTATCAGAACAATCCCGTTTCGCGCAAGGTGATCGACACCGCGCACGAACTGGAAGATCACGCAAGGCACGCGGGCGTTCACGCCGCGGGCGTGGTGATCGCCACGCAGCCCCTGGACAACATCGTGCCGCTGTGCAAGGCCTCGGGCAACGATGACGTGGTGACGCAGTGGGATGGCCCGACGTGCGAGAAACTGGGCCTGCTCAAGATGGATTTCCTCGGGCTGCGCACGCTCTCGACGATCGAACTGTGCAGGAAACTCATCCGCGAAAATCTGAGCGATGAAGCAATCGCGAGCGCGGTGGGGCACGCCCACTTCAGCGGACAAGGCCCCCACCCGCTCGATCTCGAGCGTCTCTCCTACGAGGACCAGCGCGTTCTCGCGCTTTTCCGTCGCGCGGATTGCGCGGGCATCTTCCAGTTTGAATCCGGCGGCATGCGCAAGTTGCTTTTGGAAATGCAGCCGGATCGTCTGGAAGATTTGATCGCCGCCAACGCGCTGTTCCGCCCCGGGCCGATGGACCTCATCCCCGATTACTGCATGCGCAAGCACGGCAAGCAGCGCGTGCCCAGCGTGCATCCCATCGTCGATGAATTCACGCGCGAGACCTACGGCATCATGGTCTACCAGGAACAGGTCATGCAGATCGTGCACGGCCTGGGTGACATCCCGCTGCGCAGCGCGTACACGCTCATCAAGGCCATCAGCAAGAAAAAGCACAGCACCATCGACGCCGAGCGCCCCAAGTTCATCGAAGGCGCACAGAAAAAGGGCCTTTCCGCCGCCAAGGCCAACGACCTGTTCGAGCTCATCCTGAAGTTCGCCGGGTACGGTTTCAACAAGTCGCACTCCACGGGCTACGCGATCATCGCCTATCACACCGCGTATCTGAAAACTTACTTCCCGAACTATTACATGGCTGCGCTGCTCACGTTTGAGAGCGCGGCCCGCAAGATCGATGACTGGGTTCCGCTGCTGGAGGAATGCAAGCGCGTCCTGTTCGCCGATCACGCCGAGAAGCATCCGCACGTCGGCGTTGAGGTTCGCCCGCCGGACATCAACCTTTCCGAGGCCGAATTTGCGGTGGTGTATGGCCCGGATGAACCTCGCGATGCGCTGCATGGCCACGTGCGCTTCGGCCTGAGCGCGATCAAAGGCATCGGCCGCGCGGTCATCGACGCGATTGTCGCTGAGCGCAAGAAGAACGGTCCGTATACGTCGATTTATGAATTCTGCGAGCGCGTGGACTGCCGTGTGGTGAACAAGGCCGCGATGGAATCATTGATCAAGTGCGGGGCGTTTGATTCGATGCACGGTTCGGCGAACCGCGCCGCCATGACCACCGCACTGGATGAAGCCATTGCCGCCGCCCAGCGCGCCGCCGATGATCTTCGCACCGGTCAGATGAATTTTTTCGCCGCAATCGAAACGGCAGCGCCGGTTCCCGAAGTCACGGAGCGAAAACTGCCCAGCGTGCAGTCATGGAACCAGCACACGATGCTTGCGGGCGAGAAGGAAGTGCTCGGCTTCCACGTCTCAGGACATCCGCTTGACCAGCATGAAGGCGTGCTGCGCGAGTTCTGCACCTGCACCGTCACCGATGTCCCCAAGTTGAAGGACGAATCGCCCGTGCTTGTCGGCGGGCAAGTCGCGCGCATCCGCCTCACCTTCGTCAAGAACGGCAAGAGCGCGGGGCAGAAGATGGCGATGGTCACGATGCAGGACAAGACCGGCTCGATTGATGGCGTGGTCTTCTCCGACGCCTTCGCCAAGTACGGCTCGCACCTGCAGGACGGCGCGGTGCTGCTGTGCGCCGGCCGCACCGATCTCAAGCGAGGCGAGCCGCAGATCATCATCGAGCAACTGATCCGCGTGCATGATGCGCCGCAGTTCCTCGCCGGACGCATCGAGATCGACCTGGTGGACGATCCCGATGGTGATCCATTGGAGCCGCAGATGCAGATGGTGGCGGGGCTGTTGCAGCAGGCGGGCGCGGCGAAAATCGCCGAGGGCGGAAAGCCGGCGGAAGTGCTTGTGCGCGTGGTCTGCGATGGCAGACGACACGTGCTCACGCTGAATCGCACCCGCGTGATCGCGGAGCCTTACGTCCTCCAGCGGCTGCGCGAAACCGTGGGCGTGCACAACGTGCGCGTGATCAGCGGGGGCGTGCCGCGCAGCACCCGGGGCGACAACGGCCCGCCCAACGGTAACGCCGCCGCCAAACGCTGGCCGCAACGCCCGCAACCGGTTGAGGCGTGAAGTTCGAGTTCCTGTAGAACCACCATCGAACACTGGCGAGAGCATGAATCGATGCGTGACGCCGCCTCGCATCCGCGAGACTGCGGCGGTTCGGTTTCAGCATGACGGTCTCCACGCGTCGACGCAGCGAATTTCAGCACCAGCACGCCTTTGCGTGCATTTGTACCCACAAAGGATCATTTGGCGTGGTGGGATCACACGATCTCACGCATTGACCTGCGCGAGTCGCATGGGGTCGGTGCGGCGTCGGTTCAGCGGGACATCAGGGCCTGAACGGCATCGTGTTCATTTGTACCCACAAAGGATCATTTGGCGTGGTGCCAACATGATGCTACGTACATCGCGCTTCGCGGTTCATGTCCCTTCCACCACCGGCGTTCGGCCGTGCTGCATGTTCTGATGGATTGCCGGACCTGGTGGGCCTGTGACGATTTTGCTGAATATTCCGTTCGATTTTGGCTGCTCTCGCTTGCATCCAGCGGCAGCGTATTCGACTTTTCGTGCTCGCAGGCAACTGCGGATGCAGGAGGGAAACGAATGCGATGCAATGACGCGAACTCGACCCACGGCGCTGTGGAAGCCAACCCGCGGCTGATCATGGCGGTCATGGCTCTGGGGGTGATCGCAGGAGCGCTGCTCTCGCCGGCGCCGCGTGCGGCGATCGCCTCGGCCGAAGAACAAGTCTCGGCGCAGGTCGCCAACCTCATCGATCAATAAATATCGCGCATGGGCACTGGCGCGCCGGTGCGCTGCGCCCGCAGACGCGGCGCGGCGATTCCGCCTACATCGCCCGTGCCTGGGTTTCCTGTTCCACAAGATCAAGCCAGGCCTGACGCAACTGCCGCGTGATGTCGCCGACGTTGCCGCTGCCGATCTGCTCTTGCTCCACAGCGGCCACTGGCAGCACGCCCCAGCTTGAATTGGTGAGAAAGACTTCATCCGCGCTCAGAAGGTCGTTGATGTCGAGCATCTTGCGCACGGTCTGCACTTCGAGGTTTTCCGCAAGATCGATGATCGCGGCGCGCGTGATGCCCGGCAGAACGGCCGCGGGCAGCGCGCCCTGTTCCTCCTCGCCTCGGGCAATCGGCGTGAAGAGCGAACCGTTCTTCATCAGAAAAATGTTGCTCACGCACCCCCCGGCCAGGTGATTGGTCACCGTCAGCCAGATCGATTCGCCGGCGCGCTGGGCTGCTGCGAGTTGCAGCGCGCGGATGCGCGGCCAGTAGTTCAGTGTCTTGTGCCCGGCCATCGGGTTCAGCGGATTCTCGCGGCCGTCGGCGATCGTCACCATCACGCCCTTCTCAAA
>CAMPIL010000102.1 GCA_946886375.1 uncultured Phycisphaerales bacterium | reverse complement strand
CTCGCCATGATCCAGCGCTGCCTGAGGCTGCTTGATCCGTCAAACAGAGCCTAGCAGCCGTCGAAGTTCGAAAAGGAAACTCTACTGGTCATGTGAGGAAGGGGGTGAGTTGGGATCGATCGTGCGATCACGTGCGGCGAACGCCGACGCGACTTGGTTTGGGCTTAACAGGTCTTTGCTTTGTAGGCCGCTGGCACACCGCACCTGATGCTTGGCCTTGTGCATGAATTTCAACGACTACTCCGTCACGAGATCGCAATCGCAAAATCAGCCGCGTACCTTCTTCAACACATTCCACCAGCGACGTGAGCTGATAGAACCTTGCACGTTCCACTTTTGTTGCCTCAACAATCCGGTACCGGCGGAGTGTTGAGAGGTTCATGCTGATGTGCGGAAGTTCAAGTTCGAGTCTCTTGGCCAGCACACCTACGCTCATGGCTCCGCGCGCCAGTGTTGTTACAATCTCGTAGCGGATTCTGCCTGCCAGTATGCCAAGCAGTTCTGGCATCGTCGCGCACACCTGCGGCGCAACGTGTTCATGCGTCCATTGTCTTCCGTTCATAGTCCACCGGTCGAAAAACTGTTCACCTTGAAAGAACGCGCCATCCCCGGTGGATGTCTTCACGAGCGCTGAAATGAAGAAATGCGTTTGTTAAAATCCGAATCTCCAAAATGGACTCGCGTCGAGACTGGGCTTCCGTTCCCACAGAAGTAGATTTTGATTTCCTATATTCGCAATGTCAACTAGAGACGTTATAGGACGCTCGGCGCGAATTCGGACGTCCGCCGCTGCTGATCGAGTGTGCCGCTGGGCGTGCCGGGATCGTGTTGTTTCACCATGCGCTGGTGCA
Organism: uncultured Phycisphaerales bacterium; assembly: GCA_946886375.1. The sequence continues at coordinate 9,348 of CAMPIL010000102.1, read as the reverse complement.
GGCCGTTATCTATTCTGGTTTTCCAGGCGTGTCTGCATGGTGTTGGGCTGCCCGATCTGGCCAGAGTCTACCAGCCACTTTTAGGCACTGGATTTCGAACGGCATAACTGTAGTTACCCTAAGAATTTATGCACTAGACTTCATTCGGAAATTGCGACTTCCCCCATGTCGGTAATCGAGACGGTAAATTTCCTCCCGCAATTGAGGCGCGACATGGCCTCTTTAACTAATTGTTCTTTCGAATGATCATTCAAATTTGAGAGTTCAAACGCCATCATTAGCGAGTCCAACGATTGATGTGCACCATGTAACACATAGTGAGGGGATGGGCTGCGAAATGGCCAACGTTTAGTGCTCTCTGATTCCCATCGTTCTACATCTACCCGCAATTGGTGTTCGTCAACATATCGCGAAAATCGCGTTGGCTTCAGCACAGATTCAATCTTGACGCCGAAAAGAAACTGGCTCTCTCGAAGCGTTCCTGAATTTACATCGATTTCCACAGTTCGCGTCCAACTGATCAACACGGCCGCGGCGCACGCAACTATTCCAACAAAACCAATAACCAACATCATCTGGCGGCGAGGTATATACATGCCCATTTCTCTCACTCTTTACACGATTTCTTGGCCTTAGTTATCAGAAACTTCACGTTTGCATGAACATTCAAATCTCGCGCCATAAAATCATCGAGAACGTGTGGGTCATAGAGCGTGTCCGTGCCATCCTGATCGCCCTCACCAAACTCTGCAACGTGAGCAAGTTCATGCATGTTTAGTTCGTCTAATTGCTCGGGCGTGAGGTCTTCCCACTTTATTTTGGTGCCATCATTAAACGTTATCTGAGCATCGAAGTATAGAAGGCCATACCAGCCTCTTGGGAAAGTCTCGGCGTTGACATTCTTATTATCGGAGCCGAAATCGTTGTGTCTTAACTCAATATTATCTTTGGAATCATGCCCATCAACGATTCGTTTCAATCGCCTGCGCAACCCATCAAGTTCGTCTTTCATCTTCTTCTTGCAGCAAGCAGATAATCCCTTTTCCAATGTATCAAGTTGCTTGAGAAGATCGTCGGCCCTGTCCCGAACACGCTTGAATGATTCCTCAATCAATTTCTTTTGCTTCGCGGTCCATTCGCCTTCCCATTCAATTTCATGTAATCCCAATGGATCAATTCGATTAATGGGCCTGTTGTTTACATAAGCATACAAGCTGTTTCCTTTGAGAGGTATCACGGGATCGCGTGTTGTCCAGCATCCTAGCACCGGGTCATAGTGCCGAAACCGCACGGTGTACCTCATCGTTTCGGCGTTGAACACGTAGCCCGCGTAGCCGATGATGTTGTCATCGTCGGCTGGATCGCTCAGCATGCCGCGCACCAGCGCCGGTTTGGCGCCCATCGCCACAGCACGGTTGTAATCGACCCGGTAGGTGATGTTGCCATCGCGGTTGATGTCCGCATCGACATTGTAATTCGCCTGACCGATCTGCTTGTCGGTTCCGTCGGCGATGGAAAAAATTTGATCGATCTCCTTCTCAGTTGCCGCGCCGTTGCCATCGAGATCATGCGGGTACTGGTGACGCCACTCGCCATAAGCCGAAGGCGCGCCGCGTGAGATGAGGTCAGCAGTGTCGCCATCAATGATCGCCACGGACGAGAACTGCGGATCGGTCAGGTGATAACGCCTAACGCTGCTTACCGGCTCTTCATCTTCCAAGACATCAATGCGGCGAAGCAGGATGTCATCGATACCTCGCAAGCCCCACACATACAGAATGGCGCGATCCACTTCCTCCCAGTCCGAAGGCGAAGCGTCATCGTGGATGCGTTCTTCGAGAAGCTGCCAGCCCGACGAATAGGTCATCAGCCGCTGCTGATCCAACGTGCCGTCCGGAACACCCGAATCCGAGCGCTTCACCACGCGCTGGTGCAGGCCGTTGTACTGGTTTTCAAGGCGGATGAACACAGGAGCGCTCGGGTTATTCGGCTGATATTGTACCCGCACCAGGCGATTCCAGGCGTCGTAGATGTATCTAATTATCATGGTGCCGTCGCTGGCGGATTTCAGGTTCCCCGCCGAGTCGTAGTCCAGGGTGAAGTCATCGGTGCTGGAGCCATCGACATCGCGGGCAAGCAGTTCATTGATGCCGTTGTGCGTGCGGAGTTCATTGTTGTCGCTAGCGTCGCCTTCATCGGCCCCGTCGGCATTGAGATCACTAATCAGTTTGTTCCAGTTCCCCAGCATGTCCAGGTTCCACGCCTGACTGACCGGATAGGAGGTGTCATTGACGTCGGCATACGTGAATGCTGAACCGCTCTCGCTTCCACGATCGGCGTTCACCAGTCGATTCTGGCCGTCGTAGTCGTACCGGAAGTCCTTCTGGGGTCGCTTGGCGCCTGGCCGACCGTCATACGCGCTGATGCGATTCGAGTCTGCGTCGTACTGGTAATCCATCTTCACGATTGGGGGGACATTCGCATGAGCGCTTTGCCCACCTGGACCAGTGTACCCGCCGTCGATCCACATGTGATGCCTTTGGCGTCCGAATCGGTCCAGCGCCGGATAGATGCCTTGGTTGGTTCCGCCGCCGATGTTCATGTAATGATCGAGACGGACATCCGGCAGATTTGCGAACTCCACGATCGCGGCGCTGCCGCGGCCGATGTACTGATAGTTGATGTCTCGATCGCCGACGGCCAAAGACGTGATGTGGCTCGCGCAAGCAGTTCATTGTGAGCCAGTCCTGATCAGAAGTCGATCCTCGCCCTGAAGCCAAGCACAATTGCGGTGTCGGCGCGATCGAGAATTGGTGTGATCACTTGCATATCGGCAGTGACGTGAAACCAGGGCGTGACCGCCACGTTGTAGAAGAGTTCCATGCCGTGCTCATCGCGCAGCAGGGATGCGAGCGGCCCGAGATCATCTTTGAATGAGTTGCTTATAGCGAGGTAGTAATACGCGACGCCAAACGTATCCAGTTTGCGGCTCGGGATCGGACTGCTCCCGCCGATGCCCGCGATGGCGGACCAGCGAACAGGGTTGGGCTTGCCGTCGCTGATTCCAAAATCCCCGAAGACGCCCCAAGTGCGTGTTGGATCTTCAGAGTCGACCCAAAGCGCTTGGTCGACCCGGTAGTCAATCCACCAGGAACCGCGCGTGGAAATTATTGGTGGAGGCCCCGGCAGCGGCGGCGGGAAGATCGTCAACGAATCGGGTTCGAGTATGGGATAGCTGCCGGAGCTGTACGCACCCCAGACAGTCTGGTGGCCGGGCATGCCGAAAAATTTCGTTGGCAGGCTGACTGTGGGATAGATGATCACCCCGTTGTCAAAGAGATTATGAAAAGGGCTCGTGGTCGAGGTATCGTTGGTGTCGTACACAGTTAACGTCGCCAGCGGTTGACCGTTCGACAGGATGGCAGCCCCGACGCCGAACGTGGAGTAGGGAATCGTTCGTCCCAGGACGGGGTTAAACACGAACGCGCCATTCATGAAGCCCGCGTCAAGCCCCTTCCCGGGCATGAACGGCTGTTGAAGATTGTCAACCGTGTTGATCTTACCTGCGTACAGGACAAAGCTTTCCGATAGCGCCTGCGTCACCTTCACAGAAGTCAGCGCGGTCACGGTGCCTTCAATGGCCGGAAGGGAGCGGCCGATACTGACCGGAACGATCGCGCCGGTATCGAGATTGGGAGAGTCGCCATAGACGGTTTCGCCGTGGAGATTGATGAACAGCCCTGGCCAGAGCCCCGCCTTCTGACCATCCACGTTCATTATGTAATCGTTGCGGCCCCCAAACTCAAAGGATTCGTTCAGCCCGCCACTGACAATTCCCTGATAGTACATTGTCGCGCTGATGTCGAAGGTGAATCCGTGTTCGCGCAAGTCTTCACGCAGGCCATACCAGTCACCGGTTAACTTCGGTCGTGTATCCCACGGACCGCCGAACGGGGGAGGCTGTGGCGCGGTGCTGGTCGAGGACGCCTCAGCCGCGCCGGTGTCGCCGCTGTCGGCCGCGCGCGTGTTGTCGCATGCATGCCCGCGAACGACCGTAACGCACAACGTCAAGGCGATGATCACTACAAGAAGCTCGAAGAGTGTGAACACCGAAGCGAATTGGCCGCAGCGTTGATGGCGCACGACCGCAGCGATGACGGCGTTCGGCTTGTGACGAGTTCGCCGCAGTGTGTAGCGCAGGTTCATATGAGTCCTCATGTTGATCGGTACTGGCGTGCGAGGACGGAGGTCTCGGCGACATGGGAACGCAACGATGTCGCGCGTCTGCCGATCAGCCACCGGCGCCCACAGAATCATCGCGGGACGCGTGGTATATGCTTCTTGATTTTTGAAACGGTGTGGACCTTCACCTGGCCAGCCCACGGTCCATCGACCGTCTGCAGTCCCGGCGCATGCGCGCCGATGTCGAGCGAGAGGTTCGTGACCAGCACATCGTCGCCGTGGAATATCAGGCTATTCGACCAGAGAAAACCGATGGGCGCGCCGTCCTTGTCGATCCCGCCGAAGTCGCCGAGCTTGGCGATGACCCGGCCTTGCGTCGGCTCGAGCACCATGATCTCGTTGGACTGATTGCAGGCGATCCAGAGATTGTCGTGCTCGTCGATGATGATCCCGTCCGGTCCGCCGCCGGCGCGGTTGACGAAGACCTCGGGGGTGCCGGCCTCGAGAGCCGGGCCGCTCACCGGTATTTTCACGATCGTGTCTTGCGCCGTGTTGGCGACGAACAACGCTGTCTGCTTGTTGTTGAATGCGAGTCCATTCGCGCCAATGGGGGGCGGCGGCCTGGTTGGTTTGAGCAGCGGGCTCTTGACCCAGGCGGTCCCGGCGCCGCCGTCTGGTCCAACTTTCCAGATGATGCCTTCGTGGGCGTCGGTGACGTAGACGTTGCCGGAATTGTCGATGGTCAACCCATCGAGCCCCGGGTTCTCGCCCGTGACCGTCATGAACACCGACGAGGCGCCAGTATTGGTATCGACGCTCAGCACCTTCGCGGCTTTGTAATCAACCACGAGCAACTGTCCGGTCTGCGGATGGAAGCGAAGGTCAAGCAGCCACGGAGTCGAGGCGGCGATCCTCACCGTCCGCAGGTGCTTGCCGTTGGGATCGAAGACCAGCAGCGTGCCGCCAGCGGTGTCGGGTTTGTCGGCTGCCACGGTGACGACGTAGACATTGCCCTCGCGGTCCGCGCATATGCCCTCGGGGTGCGCCTCACCCGCGGGCAGCGTGGCAAAGCGCTCGACGGTGCCGCGCTCCCAGGCGTGCACAGCGATCGGCATCGCCAGCGCCGCCACCACCGCCAGCCGTGTTCGATGCTTTTTGGCTTTGGTCACTCTCATGTCGCACCTTTCGTATTTGATTGGAGGTTGTCACGTTCCTCACTCAGGCGGAATACGCCGCCAACTGAATGACTTGCCTGGCGAGATCAAATGTCCCGATGCCCCACACGTAAAGTTGGTTGACCCACGCGTACTCCTTTTCAGAAGCAAACAAGGTCATGTTCACGCGGAGATCAGCGATGCCGCCTTGCGGCCGAGGAATGGCGATCCCTTCGCCTTGAACGGAGATGTTGTGCCGATCCTCCGTCCTGATCGTTTCATGAATGTGTAGCGCGAAGCGGCCGTCTGCGCGGACGCGGGCGTAATCAATTCCCACGGCAGAGCCGTTCAGCTTTGGCCCGGCCGCTCTGCCTTCAAATGCAACATCGAATCGCGCGCCGTCAACGGGTATCGCCACTTCCCTCGCCATCAATGCCGCAAAGCTGACGCCGTATTCCGTCATGCTGGTGATGTTCAGGGTCACTTCGTATAGCAACTCGCGCACTTCAATCGTGGTCATCACTGATCCTTCTGAATTGCGTAAGAGATCAGATGCCAGCGGGCTTACTGTCACCGGGCCGATGCCACGCCGGGGAGTTGCTTTGCCTGACTCAGCACGAACGCGGGATCCTTGAACGGCTTGTCACTGATGTTCCGCCAACGGACCCGGCCCTGGGCGTCGATGAGGAAGGTGCCGTGCAACGGCCCGTTGTCGAAATCGATGCAGCGGTAGGCCTTGAAGGCCTCCAGCTTCGCGTCCGACAGCAGCGGAAAGGGGAAGCCGCCTTCTGGCTTATAAGAGGCCAGCGAGTTCTTAAGATCGTCCGGCGAATCGGTGCCGATCGCGACCAGGTCAATGCCGAGATTGGTAAACTCTCGTGCCTTTTCCGCGAAGCTGTTGACCTGCTCCACGCACAGGATGCAACCGGAACCTTCGTAGAAGATTACGACCACCGGCCGCCCCTTGTACTGAGCAAGGGAGACCGTCTTGCCGGCGGCGTCGGTCAGCGTCCAGTCCGGCGCGGGCGAAGCCGCGCCCGCCGGGGCGGCGCCGGCGCTGGTGCGATTCGCAGCCGGCGCCCGCGCGACCGGCGCGGCGCCCGGCTCGGGCGGCGTCGCATAATTGTCATATTCATAGCCGAGTTGCGCGGTACGGTCGCCCGCGCTCACCGGCATGTCCACGCGATTCTTCTTTCGGTCCGCGAACGTGAACTTGCGGTTGAGGTAATTGGGATCGGTGGGATTGCTGTTGCCCAGCCGGTTCCAGCTCTCCCAGATCCGGTCCAGGTTGCTGTGATGGAGATAGAAGATCGGGTCGCCGCCGACCGTGGAGAAGTCGGCCATATCGCCACCGATGGAAATGTGGGTGAAGAAGTGAGGGTTCTGATCCAGCCGGGGGCAGAACCCGAGGCTGCCGGTCGGCGAGTCAATGTACATTCTCTCGTTGAGGGCGTCCAAAGTCAGCCAGTTCAAGACGGGCATATCGACCCGCTCCCCCCCATTGACCCAGGGATAGCGAGTGCTGTTAAACAGCGGACTGCCCGGATCGCGAAAAGCGAACGGGAGCGAGAGATCCGCTTCGTCGCCGGTGACGGGGTTCCAGTAGGGGAGCGTAAACTCGTCATCTTGCAACACCTCGCGAATCGTCTGCTCGAACTGATAGAGCATCAGGCGATGCCAGGGCCAGATGTACCACTGTTGGTACTGCTCGGGGTTATCCGGGTTGTAAGGGTGGGCCTGGCAGCCGTCCCAGGTGTCCTCGGCGAGGGATTGAACATTGGCGGGGAGCGTCGCGATGATTTGCGTCTTGAGTTTCCGGGATGGCTCCCACAGGTGCGCCGGATATCCCTCGATCCAGTGCGTATACCACCACCATTTCCAGGAATGAGAATCGTGCTTGGGCAGCTCGCGCATCAAGTTGATGGCCCGCGCGTATTTCTCGAGCATCTGTTGCCCTTCCGGGCTCTTGACGTTGTAACGGGTGTAGACCCTTCGCTCGCCCTGGTCCGGCGCCGCCTTGGCTTCGGCCTTGGCGGCTTCTGCCTTGTCGGCTTGACCCTTGGCGGCCTCGCTCTTTGCACCCTCGCTCTTCCCACCCAAAACAGACAGATCCAGGATGTCAACCGACGAGGTATGGGTTGCGAGCTTCGGGTCTTGCATCACCAGCGCCCCGGCAGTCTGGATCATCCCGCTCACCAGATAAAAGCGATCGCCGATCACCGCGCCGGCGACGCCGTGACGGGGCAACGGCATGGAGGGCAGCAAGGCCCAGGAATTGGTCGCCGGGTCGTACGCCTCCACCGCTCGATACGCGCCGCAGAGCGCCCTGGTGGTTACCTCGCCGCCGGCCGCGTAGATTCGGCGGCCGTCCGTGCCGGAGCCGCCTCCGCTGCGGGGCGTGGGCATCCGCTCCTTGGGAACACTCCACACGTCGTTTGCCGGATCGTATTCCTCCACCGCGTCGGTATTGGTGGCGGACATGATAAAGCCGTGGCCGGTGCGGCCGCCGATCACGTAGATCTTGTTGTTGACGGCGGCGGCGAACGTGTGATTGCGCGGCACCGCCATCGGCTTACGACTCTCCCACTTATCCGTGGCGGGGTCGTACACGAAGTTGGTGCTCAGCACCTCGCATGGCCCCATGAACGTGAAGAAGGGAGTCTTGGACCCTTCGACGGTCGTGACGCCGCCGATCACGTGAATCTTGCCGAACGCTTCCACCGCCGACGCGGCGCCAAGCTTGGTTGGCAGCGGCGCCAGCGCTTTCCAGGAGTCGGCCGCCGGGTCGTATACCCAGACGTTGTCAATGGGTTCCCAGGCGGCGCCGATGGGGAGCGGAGATTTCTCCGGGGCGACAAAGCCGCCGCACACGTAAATCTTGCCGTTGTAAGAAGCGAGCGCCGGATGGTGCGACCGCAGCGGCATCGACTTCTTTTGCGTCCATTTGTCGCTGCGTGGGTCGTACTCGTAATTGACGCCGCGAGCCTTGCCCTCGCCCCAGCCGCTCATCACGTACATCTTCTCGTTGGCGGCAACGCCGTAGTATTCCTCATCCGGCTCCGGGAACGGCGCCCCTTTCTTCCATGGCGAGGGTGGCATCTGAGCCAGGACAGTCGTTGCGAGTCCCAAAACCGTGACGACCATCGCGGCAAGTATCGCGCTTCTTCGTTGTAACGATGTTAACATGGAATGCTCCTTGTTAAGTTGGTGATGACAGGCAGGCCCACACGCCCACGCGTCCACACGCCCACGCCCCTCGTACACTTGTCGCGAGCGACTAAAATAGACAACTCGCGGCTTTGGGTACTATCCCTAGCTGTGCCCGCAGAACGCACGACCGCGGCTCCCTAGGGAAGAAGCGCTCCACCCTGCACTGAAAGATGAAGAAATCGGGATTACGAGGCCGGGCTAGCGCGCAGCCGTTTGGCACAATTTCGCGCCGCAGGGGCGCAGGTTTGTCGCCACGGGTAAAGCGCAACCCGTAGATAGTTTGGCTCTCGATTACACCCCCAGAGGGCGAAGCAGCGCTCACCGGAACGCAAATTCCTCATCGAACTCGATGCCGTGCGCACAGTGCAGTCGCTGTGGCTCAGGTTTGAAATCTTCCTTCTTACGGTGCTCGAGGCGAGAAAGAAGCGGACATCGGAGTTCACTTTCCACCGGTTGCGCGTCGGATGGCTTCGCCGTCGCCGCTTCACCCGTGGCTGCATCCCGGCGCGCTCTGCGCCGGTTGAGGCCGCATGGCACTGCCTGAGCGCGCCCGCGCTCTGGCACGTGCGTCAATCCGCTGGCGCGTCGGTCCTCGTGCTTATCCGCCTCGGTGAGCTGAACGCCTCAAATCAGCGCCAAATCAACGTTTCGGCGCAACGTGGCGGTGCACTCAAGCACGGCACGACCATTGCATCTCTCCAAGGCACAAGGCAACTCAGGAGGTGCAGTCATGCCAGTTTCGATCCAACACCAACACGCATTCCACCGACATGATCAGCGCCAGTTCGCCATCGGCTTTCGC
>CAMPIL010000101.1 GCA_946886375.1 uncultured Phycisphaerales bacterium | reverse complement strand
ATCCAAAGGTGACGCCGGCGGTGAACGACGACGCGCCGGGCTCGAAATCAACGCCGCCTCGATCGCGATCCGGATCCGTGGGCAGCGCGAAAGAGCCGGTCAAATCCAGATCGGGAAGCACGGCGTTGCGGGCCACCTCAACCTGTCGTGCCGCATCGTCCACTCGATCCCGCTGCGTCTGCAAATCCAGGCGATACGTCATTGCCTGCTGCACCGCCTCCTTCATGTCAACCTCTGGCGGAGGAAGTTCATAGCCCGAAGGCACGATGATGACCGATTCATCCACTGCAAGCCCCAGCCGGACTTTGAATCGATCGACGGCCAGCCGATAGTTCTCCCGCCGCGTGTTCAAGTTGTCCAAGGCGGTGACGGCTGATTGCTCGGCCAATGCCTTCTGAAACAGCGGCGTGCGTCCGGCTTCGTACAAGGCCCGCTCGCGCTGGGCCACCAGTTCCAGGCCCGCGACCTGTCGCTGGGCGTTTTCCACCGCGCTCTGCAGCACGATGAGGTTGAGAAAATCCTGCGCGATGTCGAAGAAAAAGTCGCGCCGAAACTCCTCGAAACCGCGCGCGGCGTAGATCAACTCGCGCTCGGCCTGGATGCGCGGCTCGCGCGCGGCAATCCCCGCTCCGCGCAGCAGGGGAATGTCCGCCGCCAGAATGATCGCGATGTCCTGCACGTTCTCGCCCGAGACGCGCTGGTGGAGGTCTTCGGTCGCACTGGCCAGTGCGACGGCGGAGACTTCCCCGCCGTAGGGCAGACGCTGCGTCACGCCAAATTCGTTCACCAGCGCCAGAGCCGTGTCGAACATGCCATGATCGCCCTGGCCCCTGGCCAGCACGCTTGTATCATTGAAGAATCGCGGGCCCCACAGGTGACGCTCGACCAGCAGCCGCAGCGCGGCGAGCACATATTCCTCCTCGGCGAACTTGTACTCCCGGCTGGCCTTGGTGGCGTAAGCAAGCGCGAACGCCATGTCGATTTGCAGGGCGTCTGGGTGCGGCTCCTCATAGGCGTTCAGCCGCGCCAGCACATCATTGGCGTCCTGGACAGCGCGATACGGCAGTTCGTCGGCCGCTGGGTTGACCGTCGCAGGCTGCTCACTGGCTTCGGGACTGTGGCGGGTGATGCGATGGTCGGTAGGGGGTGGAATGATCGTCGCTGGCGGCAGGGCGTCCTTGCCCAAATCGGCGCTGGCGTGGGAGATCATCGTGTCGACCTTGCGGTCGATGCGGCGAAAGCCCGAGTTGCAACCCATTGCAAACACAACAGTTGCCAGCAAACCCCAGGCCACGCACCGCAGGAGCCGGGCGCGGTGCGGCGATTTCCGGACGCGCCCTGCGCAGGTTGAGCATTCCAGCCGACTCATCACCGCACTCTACCGCGCTCATTGGCATTCCGTGGCAAAATCGGCCCGCTTTTGGCCTTTGGGCCTTCCCTCGTGTACAACACCATGTTCAGGCAAGAGGCGGGATGGACGAGGCCCGGGGGATGAGGCGCCGGAGGCCCGTGCCCCGGCGGCCGCTTTACGCCTCACTCCTTGAGCCACTCGCCTGATGCCCGTGACCAGCGCCTCATGCCCACCATCAGTTACAACGGACAAAGTTTCTCGATCGACGGCCGGCGGCTGTGGGTGCTGGGCGCGTCGATTCAATACGCCCGCGTGCCCTCGGCACTGTGGTCCCAGCGGATCGCCGCAATACGCCAGGCGGGATTCAACACGATTGAAACCGCCTGTCCGTGGCTGTTGCACGAGCCTCGCAAGGGTCGTTATGTCTTTGAAGGCGATGCGAACCTGCGGCAGTTCATCCAACTGTGCGCGGGCGCCGGCTTGCGCGTGATCCTGCGGGCCGGTCCCTACGTCGGGGCAGGATTTGACGGCGGGGGATTGCCCGGATGGCTCATTGAATCGCCGGGCATTCGCCTGCGCGAGAGCGATCCGCAGTTTCTGGAGCACGCGACACGGTATTTCCGCCGCCTGCTTTCGGAAATCGCCGGCCTTCAGGTCACCGATGGCGGGCCGATCTTCCTGGTGCAAAGCGAGCACGCGTGGACCTGCGCCAATGAAGCGCAGGCTGCGGGTTACCTCCACGACATCACGAGGATCATCCGAGAAAGCGGCATCAGCGTTCCGATCATTAATTCAAATGATCTGTGGCAGGATTCGCCGGAGACGATTGACACCTGGCGCGGCTACAACGATCTCTTGATGCACCTGCGTCAATTGCGAACGGTACAGCCCACCGCGCCGCGGCTGGTCAGTGCGTTTGAGGCGGCGGATTACCTGATCTGGGGCGCGGACGGCGATGCGGGCAAGCGTGGCAATGGAAAGTCGGCCCGGCCGGCCAAGACCGCCTCGGCCACGCTGCGCCGCCTTGCCGAAATTCTCGCCAGCGGCGCACAACCGGTGGTCTCTCCATTTCACGCAGGCACGAATTTCGATTTCCTTGGCGGGCGCTTGGCGGGCGGACAGGACAAGTTCATTGCCACCGCCGTCGCGGTCGATCCGCCGCTGGGCCAGGCGGGAACGCGCTGCGAAAAATATCACGCGATGCGAAGGCTCGTGACGTTCGTCAACAATTTCTCGCACGTGTTTGCGGAATTGGACCCGGATTATCAACCCATCGCGCTTGATCCGGAGGCGATTGAGAACTCGCATTCCAAATCCAAGCCGCAGCCGTGCGAACCCACCGGCGCGGCCGTGGTTCCCCTGCGCGGACCTCAGGGACAGATCGTTTTCGTCTTCGCCGCACCCACCGCCGAACCCAACAGCGGCACGATGCTCGTGCTGGAAGACGGCCTGCGCTTGCCGGTGCAATTCGGCGATCAGCCCGTGGGATGGTTCGCGCTGGACGTTGATCTGCAAGGCGTGGCGCGATTGGATTACTCCAACATCTGCCCGTGGGCGATGATCGACCGATCCATCGTCGTGTTCCAGGGGCCGGCCCGCGCGCCGGTGTACATTTCCATCAGCGGCACGCCGCTGGAGGTCAACGTCCCCAACGATGACGCCAAGCCCCTGGTCGTCGAACACAAGGGATTGACCATCGTGATCTGCAACCAGCAGCAGATCGACGCGACCTATCACGATGACAGTGCGGTGTATGTCGGCGTGGCGGGCCTGGATGAAACCGGCGCGCCCATTCGCGACCCCGGGCGAGCCAAGGCGTTTGTCATTCGCAAGAGCAGCGGCCTTCAGCCGCTGGCGTTTGATCGCGAAACCAGCGCAGCGGGCAACTCGTCCAAGTCATCAGGCAAGCGACCATCGGCCGGCCAGCAGATCGCGGTGCAGGGGTGGGAGTCCGCGCCCACCGCGGCTTACGTCACCGGCGACTCGCCGCGCTTCGCCTCGCTTGAAGGCCCGGAGACCCTCAGCGCGTGCGGCACGCCTTGGGGCTATGGCTGGTATCGCGTGGCGTTCAGCGCCTCAGGCAAAAAACTCTGTCACCTCCCTCAGGCCGCAGACCGGCTGCATTTGTTCCTGAATGGCGAGCGCGAGCGGCTCTTTGGCGTTGGGGCGGGGGCGAGTCCGCAACCATTTGATCTGAAACTCGGCGCGGGCGAGCACACGCTGGTCGCGCTGGTGGACAACTTCGGACGCTTTTCCGAAGGCAACGACCTGGGCCAGCTCAAGGGGCTTTGGGGGCACGCGTACGCCGTCAAGCCGCTCAAGAGCATCAAGCCCAAGGTGCAGGACGCCACGCCGGTCGATCCGTTTACGTTGCGCGGCTTCATCGCCGGCCGCGACGCCGGACAACTCAGCGACACGCGCCAGGCCGTCTGGACCTTCGCACATACGCGCAAGACGCCGATCCTGGTCGATGTCAACGGTGCGGCGTGCAGCGGCACGTTCGTGCTGAACGATCAGCCCATCGCCTATTACGCCGGCGCGACCGGCGCGTGCCTGGATCGCATCATGATCGATCCGAAAGATTCCAGCGCGTTGAAGCGCGGCAAGAACGTGCTGCGATTCGCGCCGGACCTGCGCCAATCCGACGCGCCCCAGATGATCGCGGCCGCCACGACGCTGTATGAATGCGTCGAGGCGCTCACGGAATCGGCGTCGTGGGCGTTCGCCAAGTGGGAGCCGCCCTCTGCAGCCTCGTATGGTTCGGAGAAACCCGCCAAGGGCATGCCGTGCTGGTGGCGCGCGACCTTTGAAATCGATGAAGATCACATTCACCCCGGCTCGCCTGCGTACTGGCTGGACACCGCCGGCTTGAGCAAGGGTCAGGCATATATCAACGGCGAGAACCTCGGCCGGTACTTCACCGCGACTTCAAGCGGCAAGCGCGTGGGCCCGCAGACCCGGCTGTACATTCCCGCGCCGTGGCTTAAACCCGCAGATGCCAACGACTTGACGCTCTTTGATGAACATGGCTGCGATCCGTCGAGTGTCCGCATCATCCGCGCCCCGGAAGCCGTATGAACTTAACGGCATCCGCGCCAGTCATCCCAGACTCACAGAACATCAGCCCAATTCCTCAACGGAACCTTGCTTTTCGCCTCGTCGCCACGCCCTTTGTGATTTACACTTCACGTTGATGCGTTACGCGACGTTTGATTCGACAACCTGGCCCGATGGCATCATCCAACTGCTGGACGATCACCATCTGGTGGTGCTGTCGGATTCATCATCGGCGCGCGGCCAGTTTGCCACCACGCTCAATCGGCGGCTGGATGGACTCGCCGAAACCGAAATCATCAACATCGATGGCGCGCTGGCGACCGATCTTCCCTCGTTCTGCAATCAACTGGAAAGGCAACTGGCGATCCGGCGCGCCGGCCCCAATCCGTGGTGGCGCGATGTGCCGAGCGTCATCGATGTGCTTCGCCGCGCCGGCACCGCGCCCAAGCGGCGTTACTTCATCTGGCAGGATGCGCACACGCTGCTTGAATCCGATGTCGAACTGTTCTGCCGCCTCGTCAACGCGATGCTGGGCGTCGCCGCGGAATGCGAACACATCACGCTCGACCCGCTGGTGGTGCAGCGCACCGTGTTCGTGGGCAGCAGCAAACTGGGGGCGTACGCAGAGGACGCCAACGGCCAGTTCTGCCGCTGGCTGGACGACGCCGAGGATTCACCCTTCTGGGAAGTCGCCAGCGTCATCGAGCGACCGCCGGTGATCACGTACCGCATCGACGGCTGATGCGTGAACCTGGCGATAAAGAGGCGATAAAGAAATGTGGCGACGTGGCGATTCCGCGATTTCGCGGTGTGGCGATTTGAAAACATCCTCGCTGGCGATTCCAATGAGCGCACCCGGCTGGCGCTGATTTGTCCATCGCCGAATCGCCGCATCACCAAATCGCGAGATTTCCATGCCATCTTCACACCGCGATTTCGAGAACCTGCGCATCTTCGAGCATCCTTTGATTCAGCAGAAACTCGCGCGGGCCCGCGACCGCACCACGCCGCCCATGGAGTTTCGCAGGCTGCTCAACGAGATCGCGGGCCTGATGACCTTTGAAATCAGCCGCGGCTTCCCGACGCGCCACATTCACATTGACACGCCGCTGGAGCGCACCGAAGGCATCGCGCTGGCCCAGCCGGTGACGCTCGTGCCCATTCTTCGCGCGGGCATCGGCATGACCGAAGGCATCCTCTCGCTCATCCCCGAAGCCCGCGTCGCACACGTGGGCATCTATCGCGATGAACAGTCGCTGCTGCCCGTGGCGTATTACGCCAAGTATCCCGCCGACATCGCGCAGGGACCGGTGCTGGTGATTGATCCAATGCTCGCCACCGGCGGCTCGGCGTGCCACGCCGTCGCGGAGTTGAAACTGCGCGAATGCCGAGACATCAAACTCGTGTGCCTGGTGTGCGCGCCCGAAGGCGTGCAGCGCATGCTCGACACCCACCCGGAGGTGACGGTCTTCGCCGCAGCGCTGGATCGCGAACTCAACGACCGAGGCTACATCATGCCCGGCCTCGGCGATGCGGGCGATCGAATCTTCGGCACGGCGTGAGACGATGTTGGATTGGCGATTTTGGATTGACGATTTTGGATTTTGGATCGATTCATTGAGATTTGAAATTTCAGATTTGAGATTTCAGACTTCAGTCCTGAAATCTGAGCTCTGAACTCTGAACTCTAAAATCTAAAATCTAAAATCTAAAATCTAAAATCTGAAATCTGAAATCTGAAATCTGAAATCTGAAATCTGAAATCTGAAATCTGAAATCCGAAATCCAAACTTCTCCTCCGACGCCGCATCGGACGAGCGGTCGGCGGCGTAACTCGCACCTCGCGCTTGCGCCCTCGCCTGAATTGCGCTACACTGCAATCATGGCGGAGAAAAAGAACACTCAATTCAATCGTCCGGGCGGGTACGCGCAGCCCAAGGGCGCGATCGCAGTCCAAAAGCGCGCCGCCAAGTCCCTGGTCGAAGCCGAGATCAAACTCTACGGCGACAGCGTGCCTTCGATTCCGGCGAAGCCCGCTTCCCGGCTCAAGCCCGCGTTCGCCGCCGCAGACCCCGACACGCGCCTCTACGTCGGCGACTGCCGCGAAGTGCTGGCGAATCTGCCCGACAAAGGCAACGTCGATCTCATCTTCGCCGACCCGCCGTTCAACTGGGAGGTTCCTTATGCGGGTGATGATTCCGGCGGCGGGGGCTGGAAGGATGGCATGCCGCGCGCCGAGTACGAACGCTTCACGTTCGACTGGCTCGATGGCTGCATCGAAGCGCTCGCGCCGCACGGTTCGCTCTGGGTGAACATTCCCGACGACACCGCTGCGGAAGTCGTGCTGCACCTGAAGCGCCGCGGCCTCACCATGATCAACTGGTGCATCTGGCACTTCCGCTTCGGCCAGAACCGCAACTCCAGTTTCATCATGAGCAAGGTGCACGCGCTGTATTTCGCGAAGTTGAATCGAGCGCCGGATGTTGAGCGGGCGCCACATGAAGCGAGCGGCGCCGCATTGTCGTGCGGCGCTCCGGATCGAATCTGGAACCCCAATGAGATTCTCGAACTCTCCGATCGCGCTTCGATTTATTTCGATCCGCGCACGATGAACAAGGATGAGAACAAGGGCCTGCGCGTGCCGATGGACGTGTGGTACGGCAAGTACTGGGGCCGCATCCAAGGCAACAACAAGGAACGCAGGCACAATCATCACAACCAGATTCCGGAGATTTACCTGGAGCGCGTGATCAAGGCGTGCAGCAATCCCGCCCCCGGATTTGCCAGTCTCGTGCTGGACCCCTTCTGCGGCTCAGGCACCACATCAACCGTCGCCCGCGCCCTTGGCCGGCGGTCGATCACGATCGAGTATTCCGAAGTGAACGCCAAGAGCGCGTGGGAGCGCATCACGAAAGTGGGCCCGGTGCCGCGCGAAGACGCAGGCAAGCCGCAGAGCACGGCGATATTTAAAGCTCGCAAAAATCGCGCAAACATACCGGCTTAACGCCCACTGATTTACTGCGCTCAAAGGCCGAGAGGCAATTGAGTGCTTTTTGTCGCTGCGTGATCGCCAATTTTCTTCACATCGCCGCGTGTTGGGTTGGGGGCTGCGCGCAAACGCCCTCAATCAGTATTGACAAACGCCTCAGTTGTCTCGTGGCAAGCCATGGCACGAGAGTGTTCTCTGCGCGGACATGCTGATTCACCACAATTCTGTTGCGTTTCGGCGACCAGCCCATCACAATGGGCAAGCAGTCTGGGAGAATCGGACAGGCGTTGACTGCAGAACCTCACACATACGTAGAAGGTGGGCCGTCCATGCACAAGTCAACTCGAACACGCACCAAGTCGTTTAATCGCGAGGTCGCTCTGGTCATCGCATTCATGATGGCTTTGATGAGCTCGCGAGCGCATGCCCAGGAAGGTGGATTGATTGTGGACTGGGGGGCGCAACTTTTTGTACAGCCACAGCAACTGACCAACTACACCGCCATTACTGCCGGCACGTTTCACAACCTTGCCGTGCTCGATGACCGATCACTTGTGGGCTGGGGGCACAATAACATCGGACAGTCCACGATTCCCGTGCAACCAGAGGGATTTCTCTCTGTCTCTGCTGGCGGGTACCACAGTCTTGGCCTGATGCGCGACGGATCTATTATCGCGTGGGGAGACAACGCTGATGGGCAGTGCAGCGTACCGATGCCAAACGGCGGTTTTGTCGCGGTTGCCGCGGGGTATCGCCACAGCGTGGCGATCAGAAACGATGGCTCTGTGGCAGCTTGGGGATGGAATCAACTTGGACAGAGCGACTTGCCTGTTCCGAACCAGGGGTTTGCCGCGGTCGCGGCTGGGAGCGGCCACAACCTCGGGCTCAAACACGATGGAACCATTGTGGCGTGGGGAAACAACGACTTGGGCCAATGCGATGTGCCGGTCCCGAACAATGGCTTTGTCGCAGTAGCGGCAGGCGATTCGCATTCTCTTGGTCTGAAGTCCGACGGCTCGATCGTGGCTTGGGGGTACGACGCATATCACCAAACCATCGTGCCAAAACCCAACCGTGAATTCACTGCGATTGCAGCAGGCGCTTATCACAGCCTGGGGCTTAAGAGCGACGGATCAATCGTCGCATGGGGTAGGAACACCGAAGGCCAGTGCAACGTGCCAACGCCGAATGCAGACTACATCAGTCTTGCGGGCGGGGGCTTTCACTCTCTAGGTTTGAAGGCCGACAGAACGATTGCAGCGTGGGGAAACAATCTTTACGGCCAGGCGAATGTGCCTGTAGCAGGATTTCAAACGCCGAATTTTGGACTTGTCGCCGTCTCTGCGGGCGCGTTTCATGGCTTGGGCCTTCGAGATACTGGAGCCGTCGTGCCTTGGGGATTCAACACGTATGGCCAGTTCAACGTGCCGGCGCCAAACGCGGATTTCACAGCAGTCGCATCGGGGTGGGGACATAATGTCGCACTGAAAAACAATGGATCAATTGTGGCTTGGGGATACAACCTGTACACACAGTGCAATGTACCCGCGCCAAACACTGATTTCGTAGGGGTCGCAGCAGGATATGCGCATAGTCTTGGTCTGAAGGCCAATGGTTCAGCGGTGGCCTGGGGGCGCAACGATTGGGGGCAATGCAATATTACGATGCCCAACAGCGGCTTTGTCGCCTTGGCCGGGGGCGGTTTCCACAGCATGGCGCTTCGCAGCAATGGCTCGATCCAGAGGTGGGGCAATAACACCTGGGGACAACTCAATGTGCCCAGTCCGAACAGCGGATTCGTTGCCATCGCTGCAGGATGGGGGCACAGTCTGGCGTTGCGAAGTGACGGCTCGATTGCCGCGTGGGGAGATAATGTCCATGGCCAATGCGCCGTTCCATCGCCCAACAGCGAATTCGTCGCGATTGCAGCAGGTCTGTGGCACAGCCTCGGGCTAAAGAGTGATGGATCGGTTGTGGCTTGGGGATATAACACGTACGGCCAGTGCAATGTGCCTTCGCAGAACGCAAAGTACATCGCCATTGCAGGGGGTGAGCATTACAGCGTTGGCCTCACAGGTCCGCCGCTTCCCGGTCCTGGTGACATCACGGGCGACGGCGTGGTGAACGTCGCCGATCTGCTCGCGGTCATCAATGCGTGGGGCGCGTGCGCTGTCCCCCCAAGTGAATGCACTGCAGACGTTGCGCCACAGCCAACGGGAGATGGTTTTGTAAACGTGAACGATCTCTTGTTCGTCATCAACAACTGGGGCTGAGCCTGGCTGTTGCGCCCGCGACCAATGGCCACCGCTTTTCATCTGCGCATCTTCGAAAAAGTCCCGCAAGACGCTGGCTTTTGCCGCATCAAGGTCTATGCTGGGATGGTCGTTGATTCGATCGCGAAAACGTGCGGCCGCCACGCCTGCGGCACACCGGAGTTGGAGAAGACATCTCGTGAAGAACGTCATCACATGCATCAGCGCTGCGGCGGGATTCGTCGCTGCGGGTTTGTTCCTTTGTCTGCCTTCGTTTGCAGGCGGGCCATGCACGCCGAGTTGGTCCAACGCGCCCGGAACGCCGGGGATGATCGGCGGTGGCGTCAGCAAATTGCATGTGCATGATGACGGCGGCGGAGCGAAAATCTACGCGACGGGCAGTTTCACCTCCGCCGGCGGCGCGGCTCAGACATCGCGCATCGCCAAGTGGACCGGAACCAACTGGATCAGCGTCGGCGGAGGATTGGTCAACCAGTTCTCCAACACGCTGGAAACCTGGAACAACATGCTCATCGTCGGCGGCTACTTCGATTCCGCCGCCAGCGTGCCCGGCACCGCCAAACTCGCGGCGTTCAACGGCACGGCGTGGACATCGCTCAACGCGCAACTGGATCAATTCGACGATTCAGTCTGGGCC
>CAMPIL010000100.1 GCA_946886375.1 uncultured Phycisphaerales bacterium | reverse complement strand
CCTCGTCGTCGCTGACTGCGATGGCGTCGTCGTAGCTGCAGCCGCGATGATCGAAGGAGCAACAGGGGTGAGGCTGACGAAGGAACAGTTTTTCCAACACATCAACGCGACCTTCGGCGACCTCACTCGCGCACAGGACGCGTGCTGTCCTTTCGCGGAAATACGTCATATGCCGCTGGTTCAGAAGCCCAGTGCGGAAGGTCAACGGTTCATCGGGGCGGTGTGGCGAAGGCAGGTTGAGTCTGACGAGACCCTTGCACTGGACATCGTTCCGCGTGTAACGCTAGCTCATCGCGATGATGATCCAATTGAGGTTCATTTCGGCGTAATACATGTGCCCTCAGGCAACGTCTTAGGCGACAACACATTATTCTTGCATCGCCTGCCGCCCGACATCGCTGCGACCACCGCACCGGCGAATTGATCCTCGTACGCCTTCAGGCGATCCTGCTTACAGCGTCGCGTCGGTGTAGGGCAGCAGGGCCATGTACCGTGCCCGCTTGATCGCCTGGGCCACCATGCGCTGCTCGCGGGCTGAAATGCTCAGACGCTTGCGCGAATAGATCTTGCCGTTGGGCGTCATCAGCCGGCGGAGGTCATCCACCGCCTTGTAGTCAACAAATGGATTGCCATCGGCTCCCGTCTTGAGATAGGCGGGCTTGGGACGGCGTCCGGTGGGTGGGGCGGCAGGGGATTGGAATTGCGACATCGAAATAAGACTCCCGTCTTGGATGAGGTCGCCGGGGCGACCGACAGGCTGCCTTGCGATCTGGCAGCCGACGAATTGGCGGGATAATAGCCGATATGCACCGGGCCATCAACACCGCCGTGAAACCACGCTCATGACGCAATCTCAGCCATCCCGGCCGATCATCGGCATCACCGCCGACGCCAGCGAGGAGAAATTCCTGCTGGGGCGGTCCTACATCACCGCGGTGCAGGAGGCCGGCGGGCTGCCGTTGATCCTGCCCTGTGTGCCGCAGTGCGCTGCGGAATACCTTCGCTTGTGCGATGGCATCATGCTCACCGGCGGGGGCGATCCGATTATGACGGACGCGCGCCTGGGCGGCCGGCCCTTGCATCCCAAGGCCAACCCGATTGACCCGCAGCGGCAGGAGTTCGAGATTGCGATTCTCGATGCGCTGGCGGCCGACGCCCCCAAGCCCGCGCTGGGAATCTGCCTGGGCATGCAGATGATGGGATTGCACGCGGGCGGAAAAATCGACCAGCATCTTCCCGATTCGCTTTCCACCGCCAATCAGCACTGGGACAAGCGCGTGCATGAAATCCGCGGCGAGATCGGGCGCGGTGCCGTGCACAGTCATCATCGACAGGCGCTGACCGACCCCGGCCGCATGCGCGTTGTCGCGACCTCGCCCGACGGCGTAATCGAAGCCATTCAAAGCGATGACCGGCCGTTTTACCTGGGCGTGCAGTGGCATCCGGAGCGAACCGACGATGCGGCGCTGGGCATTGGCGTCATACGCAAACTGGTGGAAGCGGCACGCCTAGGCATGGCAACCGATTCGCAAAGCGCGTGATGCGCTCCGCGCGTTTGCGAGGCATACTGATGGCGTGATGTGTGGCGGGTCCGGGGCCGCAACATGGATTGCGAGAACTCATGGAAATCATTTTGATCGATCGGGTGGTGGAACTCACCAGGCATCGCCAGGCATGGGAGTCGGCGTTTGCAGCCGACCGGCACGCATCCATCTTCATGTCGTGGCCGTGGTTGACCACGTGGATGCAGGTCGGCCCGTATCCACGCTGGGCTGTGCTGGCGGCGCGGGAGGACTCCCGTTCGCCGTGCGTGGGTTTTTTTCCGGTGAACGTCCGAGGCAGACCCGGCGCGTTGCGCATGGACCAGGTGCGCGAAATCCACATGGCCGGCGACCCCGGCGCGGATTTCACGGGCTTCGTGTGCCATCCGCAGACCGAGCGAACCGCGATCGAGGCGATCGCCGAGTACATCGCCAGTCACATGCGCTGGGAGCGCATGCGGCTGAAGGAGGTCAGCGATCCGCGCATGGAGTTCTTCCTCAACCGGCTGGCGCAACACGAAAATGACATCCAGGATTGCCAGGGAACATGCTGCCCCTATGTGCCGCTGCCTCCAACGTGGGATGAGTTCATGCAGCAGCATCCATCGCACGAACTGCGCAAGAAACTGCGAATCGTGGAGCGCGATTTCCAGGTCAGACATCTGGATGCTGAGAACCAGCGCACGCAGATCGATGCGATCGTGTCGATGTCAGAAGCCTACGACTACCACACGCAGGGCGGCAACCTGCCGCGTTTTCGCAGACTGTTTGAGGCCGCAGCCGAAGCGGGGTTTGCGCGCATTCTCGCAATCTGGGACGGTCCATGGCCGGTGGCCGCCATCGGCGGCTTCCTGGATGAGAAGGCTTCATCACTGTGCATTTACTGCACCGCGTTTGACGATCGCTACAAGCACGTTTCGCCCGGGCGCGTTGTCAACGCGCTGGCGCTGCGATACGCGATCGAGCAGAAACTCAAGAGCGTGGATTTTCTGCGCGGCGATGAGGCGTACAAGTTCCAGTTCGGCGCGCAGCGCCGGTTCACGCGCAACATCACCGTGACGCGGCGAGGGCTGGGCGTGGCCACGCGCATGACGCTGAACCGTACGCGGCAACTGCTGCGCATCTGACCGCCGCAATCGGGAATGGCGCCGCAGGCGCGAGTGCCGCCGTGCGCTATCATCTGGCGCAGGATTCACCCTCCAACCGCCCGATCCACATGCTTCACGATTCGCCGCTTCGAACATTGCACGAGGAATACATCGCCCGGGGTTTGTCCGGTGCGCGCAGCGGAAAGGTGCAGGCGGATCGTCCCGGCGCGGCCACCGGGCAGCGCGTTGCGGCCGAGGTGCACTACATTCCCTACGGCGGGCCGGGCGACGCCGAGCCGGCCTGCGAGATTGTCGCCGGTTACGCCGAAGTGGAACTGGAATATGCCGCGATTCGGCGCGGGGCGGGAGTGATGGACAGTCCGCATCGCGGCACGCTGCTGGTCACCGGCGACTTGGCCGCACGCCGCGAGTTCTTTAACCGAATGCTGACTCAGGAATTGAAGGACCTTTCGCCCGGCATCGCCCGCCGGTCCTTCTGGCTCAATCGCAAGGGGCGCATCGAAGCCGACCTGCTGCTGATGGAACTTGGCGACCGCATGCTGGTCGATGTTGACATCCTCAACGCTGCGCGAAGCGCGCAGACACTCAACGAGTTCATCGTGGCCGAGGATGTGCAGATCGAAGACGCATCATCAAAGTTTCACCACATCGCTCTGCACGGCAGGCACGCGCTGCAAACGCTTGCAGCGGTGAGCGGTACAGCCGCAGGTACACTTGAGAACGCGCAGGCAGGAACGATGAATATCGAAGGCGTCAACGCCGCATACGCTCGCCGGGAGCAGGTCGGCGAGCCCGGATTAGAATTGGTCATTCCTTATGAAGATGCCGCCACGGTCTGGACCGCGTTGCTGAGCATTCCGCCGCAGCCGTTCCCGGTTCGTCCGATCGGCTGGCACGCGTTCAACATTGCGCGGATTGAAGCGGGTACGCCGGTGTTCAACGTTGACTTTGGCCCCACCAACCTGCCGCATGAGACGGGCGTGCTGCGCGAGCGCGTGAGTTTCACCAAGGGCTGCTATCTGGGACAGGAGGTCGTGGCCCGCATGGAGCACCTCGGCCGGCCCAAGCAGATGCTTGTCGGATTGCGCATGCTGGAGGATCTTCTTCCCACCTCCGGCGAGCAGGTCTTCAGCATGAATGAAGATGGCTCGATGGGCGAGGAGATCGGCGTGGTGACCTCCAGCACGTTGAGTCCCATGTTGGGCGCGGCGCCGATCGCGTTCGCCATGATCAAGTCCGCGCACGCCGATGTCGGCCGAGAGGTGATCGTGAACGCGGAAGGCGCGCAGTCCAAGGCGGCTGTTTCACCGTTGAGCTTCTGGCCGGCTCAATCTGAACAGGCCGGCGGCTGAGCGCGCACGAAAACTCTCGCACGCTGCGGCATACGATTCACCCATATGAGCGGTCCCGGAACCACCGCCCGCAGGCTGCGCAAGCAGAGCGTGCGTGAATCGATCGAGCGTGCCCGCGTGTTGGCCGTGCGGCGGATGCGGCTGGCGGTGCGTCAGGCCGTGGCGCGCGTGCGAAGGGCGGGGCGCGAACGCCAGTCGCGCATCACCCGCCGCCCGCCGCCGGGGTTCGAGCGGCACTGGGAGCGCATCATGCTCAAGGCGCTGCGCCTGGGCGGAGTCTCGGTGGGCAACAGCGTCACGGTGTATTGCGACGGCGATGCGGCGATGAAAGGCATCTGGCAGGCGATTGCTGCCGCGCGCCGCCGCGTGTGGTTTGAGATGTACATCTTCGAGCCAGACAGCGTCGGCCGGCGCACGCTCTTCGAATTGACGCAGGCGGCCCAGCGCGGCTGCGAGGTCCGGTTCATGGTCGATGCCGTCGGTTCGCCGAATCTGACCGAAGCGCTGTTGCGTCCGCTGCGCGATGCGGGAGCGCACATCGAAATCTTCAAGCCCATCCGATATTGGCCGTGGCGCTGGTCGCGGGCGCTGTTCCGGCGCGATCACCGCAAGATCATCGTGGTGGACAACCGCGTGGGGTTCTGTGGCGGGATGAACATTTCCGAAGACTACGCAGGCGCGGAACTGGGCAACAGCCGGTTTCTCGACTGCCACCTGCGCATGGAAGGCCCCTGCGTGCGCGACCTGGCGGCGGTGTTCACGTCATCGTGGCGAATGGCGACCGACAACCGCCTCCGCGTGCCGGCGCGCACGGCGGAAACGGGGGGGACGTTCGTGCAGGTTCAGGCCTCGCGCGGCGCACACGGCCGCCGGGCGATCCAACGCGCCTTGCGCCTGACCATTCGCAACGCCGTCACGCACTGCTTCATCACCACGCCGTACTTCGTCCCTCCGCTGCGCCTGGTTCGCGCCATCAAGAAGGCTCGTGAACGCAACGTTGATGTGCGCATTTTGACCGCAGGCCTGTGCGATGTGCCCATGGTGCACCTGGCCGCGCAGCACGTGTACGGCAGCCTGCTGCGGCATGGCGTGCGCGTCTTTGAATTGTTCGACACCACGCTGCACGCCAAGACAATTACAATTGATGGCGTGTACTGCACGGTGGGTTCGTTCAACCTGGACACGTGGTCCGATCAGCGCAATCTCGAGGTCAACGTCGCGATGGTCGATCCGACGATTGCAGGCGAGTTGCAGGACCACTTCCTCAAGAACCTGGACCAGGCGCGCGAGATGACGATGGATACCTGGCAGAAGCGGCGCTGGTGGCGGCGAGTGCTTCACTGGGTCGCGTATCAGGTGATGCGGTTGTAAGCGGGTTGCGTCTCTCAGTCTTGCGGCGGCAGGACGGTAACGCGCCGCCGAGAAGCAACGCGACCGCTGCACGTCACTTACACATTGTGCCGGCGTCCGCATATTTCGGGTTTGGGCTAAAAACCGTTGTCTGCAAATCGCGGCAAACGGACTTCCAGATGCAAGACTCGCGCATTCGGACTTCCGTGGGCCGCCTGCTAGGATTCGCACATGCCGCCGCAGCGGAGCATCCGAATCACTGAAGTCGGCCCGCGCGATGGGCTGCAGAACGAGGCGATCGCCGTCTCCACCGACGCCAAGGTTGCGTTCGTGAACCTGCTCTCATCCACGGGCGTGGCGGAGATTGAAGTCTCCAGTTTCGTCAGCGCCAAGTGGATTCCCCAACTGGGCGATGCGGCCGAAGTGCTCCGCCGCATCGATCGCCGCAAGGGCGTGACTTATTCGGCTCTGGTTCCCAATGAAAAAGGGCTCGATGCCGCGCTGGAAGCGCGCGTGGACAAAATTGCCGTGTTCACCGCCGCAAGTGAAACCTTCAGCCGCAAGAACACCAACGCATCCATCGCCGAGTCGCTGGAGCGGTTCAAGCCCGTGATCGCACGCGCCAAAGTCACGGCCAGTCTGCCGGTGCGGGCGTACATCAGTTGTGCCGTCGCATGCCCGTATGAAGGGCCGATTGATCCAAAAAAGGTGCGCGATCTCGCGGCGAAACTCCTCGATCTTGGCGCAGATGAAATCGACCTGGGCGACACCATCGGCGTGGCGGTTCCCACTGACATCGATGTGCTGTACGAAGCGATCGATGGTTTACTCGCGCCATCGCAAACCACGCTGCACCTGCACGACACGCGCGGCACCGCGCTGGCCTGCGCTTGTCGGGCCGTCGAAATCGGCGTCACGAGTTTCGACTCCTCCTGCGGCGGGATCGGCGGGTGTCCATACGCTCCCGGCGCGATGGGCAACATCGCCACTGAAGAACTTGTGTACACCCTCAATAAGATGGGTTTTCACACCGGGGTTGATCTGCAGCGGATGTTCGAAGCCGGCCGGCACATTTCCGCAGCCATGGACCGCACGCTTCCCGGGCGCCTGTTCAAGGCTGATGGTTGGCGCGGCTGACGGATTTGCCCCGCGCAAGTCCGTCGTGCATGAGTTATCGCACCATTTTGATTGCATTCGGGTGGATTCTGCGGTTCCGCACGTCACAACATCGGCGATTTTGTGCGCACGATTTGCGCATTGACGTCCGATAGCCGGGCCATATTTGAGAATTCACCAATCCGACAGCCCAACGAGCCTGTCGCACGATGAATCAGGACCTCGTCGAGCCGGAGGATCCGACTCTCCAGCGTGGAATCAACTGTTCGCCTGACCGTGGAGCGCGGCCAGGCCTCACTCGACTTTCATTGGAGTATTCACGTGAATGCTGAACTCATTGTGGAACGCCTGTTCCAGGCGCTGATCTGCGGCGACCGCGCGCAAAGCCGCCAGGTCATACAGGAAGCCGTCACCGAAACCGGCTGCACGGCTGAAGACCTCACGCACCAGGTTTTCTGGCCTGTGCTGGAGATGATCAACAGCCTCTACCGCAGCGACCAACTGACCTCGCTGGCGCACCATTACGCCACGCGGCTGCTGCGCGGCATGGTCGATCAAGCCCAGGCCCATTACCGACAGAAACCCCGCCGCAACAAGAAGATCATCATGTTCAGCGGTCCCGGCGAAGCCGATGAACTCGCCGGGCAACTCGTGGCAGACCTGATCGAAGCCGACGGCTTCCACGTTCATTTCGCCGGCGGTGGCATCGCCAACGACGAGATTCTTGCTGAGGTCGGCGAACAGCGTCCGGATGTGCTGCTGATGTTCGCCTCGGCCCCATCCGATGCGCCGAACATTCGCCAACTCATTGACACGATCCGCGGCGTGAACGCCTGCCCCAACATGCAGATCGTGGTCGGCGGCGGCGTGTTCAACCGTGCTCCGGGTCTGGCCGAGGAAATCGGCGCAGACCTCTGGGCGGCCGATCCCGAGGAGTTGATCGAGCGTCTGGCCACTCAGTCGGCCCGCCGCGCCACCGCCGAGCAGCGAACCGTTGGCCGCACCCGCAAGGTTCGCAGCGCCGAAGCCGCGTGAGAGATTCAGAGAGATTCCGGCCGGTCCGAATCGACTGGCCCATTCAACCAAGCAGCAGCGCAAGGCCCGTTGACGCGGGCCTTGCGTGTTTTTGGCGACCCCGAATCTCCAGCAGTTTCCGAAAAATGCAATTCCGTCGCGATGAAGCGATCAGCCGCACAGGATGCCTCAATCACAATGGTTTGCGCCGTTCAATCTTCCCACCGTGAAATCGACAGCGCCCGTTCCGCGCCTGAAACTGAGTGATTAATAAATGCTTGTGGACAATGCCGGGTGTCCGAAGATCTCTGCTCTCAGGACCAGTTTACGGTTTTTATCTGCCCGGAAGATGTCTCCAACGAGCAAAGCGGCGTTGATGGAGATGACGTGGTGAATGGGCGAGACCTTCTCGCCATCATTCTGAATTGGGGACCATGCGCCTCTGGCGGCGCGTTCATGCCCGAATCAATCTCTGACTGCTTCAACGACGTCTGCGCTGGACTTGAAGGCGAGGAGTGGCAGCGCTGCATTGACGCATGCATCCATGCGGTATGCGAAAAGAACCCATCCGAATGTGAGTGATTGTAGATTCATCGACCACCGCCGGTGCACGCGCCGCACCCGGTGAACATTTCCGTTATGGGGATGGCAGGGCGGGGTTTATCCTACAACCTGCACAACGGAGGTGATCATGCGGCTGAACTCAATCCTCGCGATCGGTGTTGCCCTGGCCTTGGCATGCAATGTCAATCACGCCCGCGCGCAGATTCAACCAACACATTCCGACCTCGTGTACGCCACGCTCGGCGGCACGCCGCTGCGTTTGGACCTGTACATTCCCAACGCCGCGCCGCAGCCCTATCCCGTTGTGATCTGGATTCACGGTGGAGGATGGTCCGGCGGCAGCAAGTTTCCCGCAGGCAACGCGGGCCTGCTCATGCAGCACGGCTTTGCGGTGGCGAGTCTTGACTACCGCCTGACCAGCCAGGCCGGGCAGTACGGCGCGAATGCTGTGACGTTTCCCGCGCAGATTCATGATGTGAAAGGCGCGATCCGCTGGCTGCGCGCCAATGCGGGCACGTACCACCTTGATCCCGCGCGATTCGGCGCGTGGGGCGGCTCGGCGGGCGGGCACCTTGCCGCACTTGCGGGAACCTCCGGCGGGGTCGCGGCAATCGAAGGCAACATCGGCGGAAATCTTGCCTTCTCCAGCGCGATCCAAGCCGTCGCAGATCATTTCGGCCCGACTGATCTCCTCAACATGCAATTGGACGTCACTACGCCGCCGGGCAGCGCGTTCGATCACGATTCGCCCGGATCGCCGGAATCGCATTTGATCGGCTTCGATCAACCGAGCCAGGGCATCGGCGTCTTGCGGGCCAATCAGAGCAATCCCAACCCGCCGTACCCCGCGTTCATGACGCTGATTACACAGGCCAATCCAATCACGTGGGTGGATGCGAATGACCCGCCGTTCACGATCGCGCACGGCACGGCGGACAACGTGGTGCCGCAGAACCAGAGCACGCGCATGGCGAACGCGCTGCAGGCTGTCGGCGTGCCGTACGACTACACGCCAGTTGTCGGCGCGGGCCACGGCGGATTTCCGGTCTCGATCATCACTGACACTGTCGCGTTCTTCATGCACGAGTTGCGGCACGAACCGGGCGATGTGAACAGCGACGGCTCAATCAACGTGCAGGATTTGCTCGCGGTGGTGAACAACTGGGGGCCGTGTGCGCAGGCGCCCAACTTCTGCCCCGCCGAGGCCACCGGCGATGGAACGGTGAACGTGCACGATCTGCTTGCGGTGATCAATCACTGGGGGTTGTAGGGACCAGGGTTTGCGGGGTGGGATCAGGAGACGGGGATTGCGCTGCGTGAGCTTTGCACGCCCGGCTCACCCGTGCTGCTTGCACGCCTGCTGTGCGCCGCGGCCGAAGGTGATGATGTTCTTGCCCTTGCGCTTGGATTCCAGCGCGAGTTGATCGGCGCGGCGAAGCAGCGCCTCGGGCGTGAGGCCGTCCCAGGGATAAGTCGCCAGCCCCGCGGAAATGCTCACCGTGCCCGGCGCGTCCGAGCCCAGTTTGGGAAACTTCAACTTGCAGATTTGATCCTGAAATCGCTTGGCGATGGTTTCGATCGTGTCGGGATGCCGCGAGCCCGGCGCGCGGGGGGCTTCGGGGTCGGCGAAGATGACCGCGAACTCGTCGCCGCCGATGCGGCAGACGCGATCGCCCTGGCGAATCACCGACTGCATCAGTTTCACCGACTCAAGCAGAATCTCATCACCCGCCTCGTGGCCGAACTGATCGTTGTACAACTTGAAGTTGTCGAAATCGAGCACCATGAGCGTCACCGGTCGACGGTCCTTCGCGGCCCGTTCGATGGCTTCCTGGAGAAATGCATTGAAGAACCGGCGATTGCCCGCGCCGGTCAGATCGTCCAGCGTCGATTTGGCGCGGTGATCGTGGAATTCGCGATCCAGGTGCATCCAGCGGGTCAGCCATTCCGCCCACGGTTGCAGTTCATCAGGCCCGGCCAGCGCGGATCGCAGCCAGCCCAGCGCGCGATTGTTGAAAATCAATTCGACAGTCGAAGCATCCTGCGATTTCGAATCGCGCGGCTCATCAGCCGAATCGATGATCGCAATGTCGGTCCAACCTGTCTGCTGAATAATCAAGCGAATCGCAACATCGCGCAGTCGATTGGGGCCGCTCGTGATGGCCTCAACCAGATCGGTGTCGCCCAGTTGCTCGATGGGCTGCTGGGGCGAAGGCTCCGGCATCGGCGGGGGCAGTTGCTCGCGCTCAAGCGTCGCTGCCGGGCTGGGCGCGCTCTGCGCCGG
>CAMPIL010000099.1 GCA_946886375.1 uncultured Phycisphaerales bacterium | reverse complement strand
GACTGACGCTGGTCATGTACATTTCGATCAGGCCCGAAGAAAGTTCGCGATATACCTCGACGAGGTCCATGACCTGAAACGTATGGTCGTGCACGTCGCGGATGTACAAGCGCGTTTCAGGTTTGATGAATGGCGATTCGCTGCGCTGCAGCGCGCCGATCGCCTCGCGCAGCGGCCAGATGCCACGGCGGAGCACGAGCAATTCGCGCTTGATCTGATGCACCCGACCTGCGACGGATGGCCCGGGATGATTGAGCACGGAATCTTCAAGTTGCTCCAACTCATCGCCGTGCTTCTCCAGGAGCGGGTAATACTCATCCACCACCGCGTCAAGAATGGAATAGGCGAGATAATCCGCGCCGGCGTCGCGGATTCGGCCGCGCTTGTCCCGGGCGCGGGTTCGAATGGCGTCAAGACTGTCGCCTGCACGCTCCTGAAAGGTGAGCACGAAATCCTGGCCCAGGAACATGCTCAGTTGCTCGGTGCCAAGTTTGCCTTCGGACGTATCAATCATGCGCGCCACGATGAACAGGTGATTGGGAAATTCATCCACCTTGGCGCGCTGCCGAACGTGAACGACATCTTCCAGCGCCAGGCGGTGGATGCCGAAGATTTCGCCAATCTCGCGAATGACCTCGACATCGCCCAGACCGTCGACGTTCACCCACGTGACGGCATGCTTATGCAGGTGATCTTTGATCTGCGCCGGTTTGCGGAGGGGCTGATCGATGAATTCATCCGGACCGTACGCAATGACGCGGATGACCGGCTTGGCCGCATGCGGATCGACGGAGAGCGTGCCGGGCGGCGCGTACACAGGCGCGTGATGCCGAGTCCACCTCACGCGCGGCTGACGCTTCTTGCGTTGTTTGGCGCTCATGCAGCGAGCCCTTGAGAATCAAATTTCCTTGAGCGCGGCGTGCATCTTTGAAAGCAGTTGGCCCGCCGCATCGTTCGAGAGTGAGCCCGTCGTCCAGCCGATGCCCAGACCCTTGGAATCAATCTTCGGGATGATGTGAAAGTGAACGTGCATGACGACCTGGTGCGCCGCTGAGCCGTTGTTCTGCAGCAGGTTGTACGCGGTCGCGCCCGTGGCCCGCATGACGGCCCGGCACAGGCGCGGCAGCACGCGACCGACGGCGGCCGACGCATCGTCGCTCAGCATGTGCAACTGCGCCTTGCGCTCCTTGGGAATCACCAGCGTATGGCCGGGGCTGAGCGGACTGATGTCCAGAAACGCCAGCACGTGCTGGTCTTCGTACACCTTGTGACATGGGATTTCACCCGCAATGATCTTGTCGAAGATTGTCGGTTGGTGCGCCTGCGTCATGCTGCAAAGTGTACCGCCTGTGCAGTTCGGCGGTGTCCGGGGCGGAAATCGAGTTTACACTGCCCGCATGCTGGATTTGAATTCGCTTCCGCTGCCGCGGTTGTTTGAAGAACTGACTTCCGACGGCAACCTGGACCGGCTGCTTGACGCCGCGATTGCCGAGGACCTGCGCCCGCCCGGCGACATCACCACACAGTCAATCATTGAGCCTGGCCGGTTCGCGCGCGCGGAAATCACTGCAAGAATTGCGGGAGTTGCGGCAGGCGTTGAAATTCTTCCAGCGATCGCAGCGCGTTTTGGTTCAATCGACGTGGACGTTCAGGTTGCCGACGGCACGCCGCTTGAGGAGGGCGCGTCGTTGGCGAGTTTGCGCGGAGAACTGGCGAAAATCCTGGGCGCGGAACGGATCATATTGAACGTGCTCACAAGGTTGTCGGGAATCGCCACGCTGACGCGGCAGTACGTGGAGGTTGTCGCGGGTTCGCGCTGCCTGATCTGCGATACGCGCAAGACCACGCCTGGGATGCGGGCGTTGGAGAAATACGCGGTGCGTTGCGGCGGCGGGCATCTGCATCGCATTGGCCTGTTCGACGCGGCCCTGTTCAAGGACAATCACCTCGCAGGCATTCCGCAGCGCGAACTGGGCGCGACGCTCGCCAGCGCGATTCGCACGGTTCGTCGCAGGCATGAAGTTCGCTTCGTTGAGATCGAGGTGGACACGATCGAGCAACTTCACATCGTGCTGAGCATGGAACAGGCAGAACGAGGATTGGTGGACATCGTGCTGCTGGACAACATGCCCGATTTCAAACTTCTCGAAGCGGTGCAATTGCGGAATCAGGTGGCTCCGCGCGTATTACTGGAATGCTCCGGCGGGGTGACGCTTGGGCGACTGCCCGCCATCGCCGCCACGGGAGTTGATCGTGTGTCCGTGGGTGCGCTGACGCACTCCGCGGTGGGGCTGGACATCGGGCTGGACATCCACGAATGACGGCAGACGTTCCATTGGAATCCTGGCCCGATCGTCTCGAACAGGTGATCGCCGAGCATTGCACGCTGTTCACGCGAATCGTGGTGCTGCGCGAAACCAATTCAACGCAGGACGCCGCTCGGCGGATGAACGGTGCGGCGGGCGATGTGTTCATTGCGTGGCGGCAAACCGCAGGCCGTGGACGGCTCGGCCGCGCGTGGGCCGACACAGCCCACCAGGGCATCGCACTTACCGCGGTGATCGCACGGCAACCGTCGCCGGAGCGATTGGCCATCGCCAGTGCCGTGGGCGTGGCCCGAGCCGTCGAATCACTGCTGGGCCGGCCCGTCGGCATCAAGTGGCCCAATGACATCATCGTTGATCGCCGCAAACTTGCAGGCATCCTCGTCGAGCAGGTCGAGGACCTCGCGCTCGTTGGCATCGGACTGAACGTCGCACAGACAGCCTGGCCCGATGAACTGCAATCGCGTGCAGTCAGTCTCGCGCAATTGGGAGCGAACGTTGATCGGCTGGGGGCGATCGCGGCGTTGCTGCCGGCGCTGGACGCTGCGATGCGCAGCAACAGCGAGGAACTGACGAGCGAGTTCGCCTCGCGAGATGTCCTCCGCGGAACCCACGCCACGTTTCGCAGCAACGGCCAGACAATTTCCGGCACGGTTGTTCGCGTCGACCCGCTTCGCGGCCTGGCGGCGCTCACGGATCGGGGAGAAATCTGGTTGCCGGCGGCGACCACCTCCGTGCTTGCGCAGTAAAAACCCGAATTCCACCCGATCATTTCGCCGGCTGGAATGGCCTTGCCCAGCGGTACAGTGTTGCCATGAGCGTCGTACAGGCGCAAACGATTTTGGAAGAGGCCGAATCGCGCATGGGATTGTGGGCTCAGTGGCGTGAAGACTACATCGCCAACGGGCGCGATTGGACGCGGCCGGGTTTCCGCGCGGTGGCGGTGTATCGCTTCGGCGTGTGGCGCATGCGGATCAGGTCGCGTGTGCTGCGCATGCCGCTGAGTTTCATCTACAACATTCTCTATCGCCACGTGCGCAATCACTATTCGATCGAATTGCCATACACCGTGAAGGTGGGAAGGCGATTGATGATCGGCCACCAGGGTGCGATCGTGTTTCACGAGCGCACCGTGGTTGGCGACGACTGCATCATTCGCCAGGGCGTGACGCTGGGGGCCTCAAGTCACCGCCGGGCACAGGAAGCGCCGACGCTCGGCAACGGCGTGCATGTGGGTGCGGGGGCGATGATTCTGGGCAATATCAAGATCGGCGACGGCGCAATGATCGGCGCCAACGCGGTGGTGACCTGCGACGTTCCGCCCGGGGCCAAGGCCGTGGCCGAGCCCGCAAAGATCATCCTGCGTCAGGAGCATCGCTCGCCGGTTCCCGCGTAAGGCTCATGCGGCTTCGCTGGCTCGCGCGGCCTGCTGGTACACTTCGATGTAACGCTCCACGTGCTGCTGCAGCGAAAACTCCCTGCAGATGAGGTCTCGCGCATTGCGGGCGAGAGTCTTCTGAAGTTGCTCGTCCTCGAGCATGCGCGTGATGTTGGCGCTGAGATCTTCTGCGCAGCCCGGCCGGGCCAGAAGCCCGGTCTGCATGTGGCGCACGATTTCCGGATTGCCTCCGACATCGAAGGCGATGCCCGGTGTGCCGCAGGCCATCGCTTCAAGCAGCACGAGGCTGTGATTCTCAGCGCGGCTGGGCAGCACGAAGATGTCGGCCGCCGAATACGCCATCGCTTTGCACTGGTCCTCAGCGACAAATCCCAGGCTCACCGCTTCAATGTCCAGCGACCGGACCAGCGCTTCGCTGCGATCGCCCACCAGCAGCAGAACCAACTTGTCCTTGAGGGAGGCAGGCAGTTGCTGCAGCGCCGCGAGCAGCAGGTCGCCGCCCTTTCCCGGATTGTTCAACGCCGCCGAAGCGAACATGACCACGAAGCGATCCTTCGGCACGCCCAGGCGCTCGCGACAGTCAATCTTGTCCAGCGGGCGATAGACCGAAGTGTCCACGCCGTTGGGAATGTGGTGAATGGGATACTCCCCCAGGATGCTCTGCCGGGCCAGGTCGGCCAGCCAGACGCTCGGCGAAACGATGATCATGGGTGTCCGCCGGTAGACCCAGCGTTTCAATCGCCATTCGATGGCCGTGGCGTCGCGCCCGACGGGAGGAAACACATCCAGGTGCGGGCACTTGCCGCACCCGGTCTTCCATCGCTGGCATTCGTGGCTGTGCGAACAGTGGCCCGTCAACGCCCACATGTCGTGCAGGGTCATCACCATGGGTTTGCGGCGACCCATGCTCGGCAGGGCCAGGTAATTGAAGAAATTGGTGTGCAGGCCGTGCAGGTTGACGACATCGGCATCGAGAAACGGCTTGAACCCGGCGACCTTGAATGAACTGATGCAGTGAATGTCGTTGAGCCCCAGCCTCCACGAGATCATGCCCAGAAAACTCTCCAGCCGGTCCAGACGAGGCAGTTCCACGAACTCCGGCGAATCAGATTCGCGGTGCCGGCATGCGACCACCGACTGGATGCCCACCTGAAGCAACCCCTGATGGAGCCGGTACATCGCGATCAGCCCGCCGCTGCCGTGGGGCCGTCCATGCTGGTGAATCATGAGCACTTTCATCACGTGCGACCTGACATGTTCCTTCCACCAGGTGGCTGGTACTGTTGCGGCCGTTGATCGTAGTAGGGGTCCAGAGGCAGTGGTTGTTCGATGATGTCAGAACTTGACCCCAATCAAGCCTGTCGCAGGTCCGCAGCACTCAGAGCATTCACCCTCCGGCCGAGAGATGCCGTAGTCATTTCAACCGACAATGCGCCCTATGATTGGCCCCCACTCGCAGCAAACCCAGACCCCATGACGACAGAGATTTTGCAGCAACAGCGGATTGAATGGCGCAGCCACCCGGCGCGCGAGCACACGGGCCGCGCAATGATTGGCCTTGTCATCATTGCCGGACTGACCGCCGTCATCTTCGCAGGCTTCGGGCCTTGGTGGGCGCTTGGGGCCTGTGTGGTTCTGCTGCTCTCTCTGCACCGTTTTTATTTTCCCAGCCGGTTTGTCATCGATGAACAGGGCATCACCGCGGCGTTCTTGCTCCGGTCGCGCAGCCTGCGATGGCAAGACATCCGCCGTTTCGTTCACGATCAGAATGGCGGATATCTTTCGACGCGATCGCGCGCATCATGGTTGGATGCATACACCGGCATGCACCTGCTGCTGGGGCCGCAGCCACAGACCGTCATCAACTGCATCAAGCATCAATTGCAAAGGACCTCGCGTCTTTCATCTGATGCGCCCAAGGAAGCGCGGCCGATGGCTCATGGCCCGGTGTCGGATGGGAATACGCCGTGAACGGCTTTCGCGAATCATGGAAGAGGGCATTCGCGGTTGATTCGGACAAGCCGCTGGAACCCACCGATCCTCAGCGTGCGATCGTGGATCGCGTGGCCAAGGAAATCGCGCGGCGGAGACTCACCACGCCGGCACTGGTTTTCCTGGAGATGTCGCGGCCACTGAACTTCGTCGCAGCCCATGCCATGCATTTTCTCCAGCCCATCGCCGCGATCGTGCTGGACACGCAAAGTTATCAGCAATTTGCGGAGTTTCTGGAGCATCGCGGCTCCGTGGATTACCTCTGCCGCCGCATTGAACACTTTGAGCAGGAATATGAAACGAGCGAAAAGAACAAGAACAGCGATGACCCGGCGTCGGGAGGTTCAGGGGCGGGGCCCGGCTGATCCTCCCGCAGATTTCGCGGGATTCGCTATGCTGTTCAGGCTTTTGCATGCGTCTGAAATCCGAACTTCGCTTTCATTTTGATGCCTCAATGAAGAAGATCGATCCCCAGAACATCAACGTCATCCTCGCCACCGACTGCGGTTCCACTACCACCAAGGCGATTCTCATCGAGCGACAGCCCGACGGAACCTACCGCCAGACCTTCCGTGGCGAGGCCCCCACCACCGTGGAAAATCCCTTTGCCGACGTGACCATGGGAGTGGTCAATTCGGTGACGGAGATCGGCGAACTCGCCGGCCGCAAACTTGTTGATGAGGATGGTCGCCTGGTGCGGCCCGCTTCAGGCAAGGATGGCTGCGACATCTATATCTCCACCTCCAGCGCCGGAGGCGGATTGCAGATGATGGTGGCGGGCGTGGTCAAGGAAATGACCGCCGCCAGCGCCAAGCGGGCGGCCCTGGGCGCGGGCGCCATCGTGATGGACACCATCGCATCAAACGACAAGCGCCGCGATCACGAAAAAATTCAACGCATCCGCGAACTGCGGCCGGACATGATCCTGATCTCCGGCGGGACCGATGGCGGCGACAGCAAGAAAGTCGTTGAGATCGCCGAACTCATCGCGCCCGCCAAGCCCCAGCCACGCTTCGGCAGTTCCTACACGCTGCCCATCATTTATGCCGGCAACAAGGACGCAGCCGCATTGGTGAAGGACGCGTTCGACAACGGCGTGGATTTGAAAGTCGTTGAGAATCTTCGCCCGGTGCTGGAACGCGAGAACCTCGGCCCGGCACGCGATGCCATTCACGATATGTTCCTTGAGCACGTGATGGCTCATGCCCCCGGCTACGACAAACTCATGTCCTGGACCGACGCGCCGATCATGCCCACGCCGGGCGCCGTCGGCAACATCCTGCAGACCATCGCCAAGAACGAGGGCATCAACGTCGTGGGCGTGGACATCGGCGGGGCAACCACTGACGTGTTCAGCGTCTTCGACGGCACGTTCAACCGAACGGTGTCCGCCAACCTGGGCATGAGTTATTCCATCTCCAACGTCTGTGCCGAGGCCGGCATGCACAACGTGCTGCGCTGGGTTCACTTTGACATGGATGAGCGCGAACTGCGCAACCGGGTGAAGAACAAGATGATTCGCCCGACGACGATCCCGCAGACGCAGGAGGCGCTGATCTTCGAGCAAGCCGTCGCACGCGAAGCATTGAGACTGGCGTACATCCAGCACAAGGAATTCGCCACCACCCTCAAGGGCGTGCAGCAACAGCGCACCGTCGGCGACACCTTCAGCCAGGAAATCAGCGGCCAGTCCATCGTCGACAACATGAAGCTGGACCTGCTGGTGGCGTCCGGCGGCGTGCTCTCGCATGCGCCGCGCATGAACCAGACCGCCATGCTGCTCATTGACGCCTTTGAGCCCGAAGGCTTCACCACGCTCGCGAAAGACTCCATCTTCATGATGCCCCACCTTGGCGTGCTCGCCGAGGTGCATCCCAAGGCCGCGCTGGAGGTATTCGAAAAAGACTGCCTCATCTATCTGGGCACCTGCATCGCAGCCAAGGGCCAAGGCAAGCCCGGCAAGCCTTGCTTCAAGTACACCATCACCGGCAAATCACTCAACGAGTCAGGCGTGATGAACTACGGCGACATCAAACTTCTCCCACTCGGTCCTGATGAAAAAGTCAATGTCATCATCGATCCAGAACGCGGATTCGACTTCGGCGCGGGCCCAGGCAAACGCGTCGAGAAAACCGCACGCGGCGGAACCGTCGGCCTGATCCTCGATGCACGCGGCCGACCGCTTCGCCTGCCAGAAGAACGCGCCGCATGCCAAGCGATGATGAGCAAATGGGTGCAAGCGATGGAGATGTATCCGGATTCCACACAGGCGTAGGTTTGTGTGCGAGATGTTGATCGCCGTAGGGTGTGTTGAGCGAGAACGGTCGCTAGGAGCGCAGCGATTGTGATGCGAAACCCACCGCATGGCCAACCGCACGCCCAATGGTGGGTTTCGCTAGCGCTCTACCCACACTACGATTGGCACGTCCTATTTGCTCAATGAGACGATTGGGCGTGATGCCGGGAAGCAAAAACAATGCAGCCGCCAGTGCGAACACTGGCGACTGCAACGCGTTAGCGGTCAACGTCACGATCGGGGAAAAATGCCCCGCATTCCGGGCACCGCTCTAAGCCTACGTCCACAAGTTGCTGACCACAAACCAAACACACGTGTACCCGCCCTATGCGATTTGCCAGTTTGCGGATTTCAACGAGACAATCGCGCCTGAACATGTACGCGCCCAACCAAGCGCCCAACGCGAGGGCGATGAACACGAGGAATACAAACCATGGCCTGAACAGGCTCGCGAATGTTCCGCCGGGGACCGCCAAAATGACAACCATCACCAGAAGTCCCAAGCCTAACACCGTGAACACAACACCATACTTCGTCGTTCTACGCACGGCGCGCGCGGCTTGCCTGACGATCGAAAAACGCTCATCGTCAGCGAAATGACATAGGTCTGGGTATATCCACGTCAACATTTGGCTCAGCACAGTGGTTGATTAAGGTCGTTGGAGGCACATCACGGATTCGCTGGCGTGTAGCATCCTGCGTACTCCCCGGTTCCGCCTGCGCCACAGAACAAACACCAGCTGGCCGCCGATTTCAAGCGGGCTTTACAACAGGTTTGGCACGTCGTGCTCCCCCCGCATTGATTGAGGCAGAACTGCGCGGCGTTGTTGTTGTTGTCAACGCATGCAGCAACAGCGGCTGCACAAGCCGCCGCACCAAGCCCGATTCCGATTGGCACAAACCAGACGACCGCCTGCGGTCCCTGATCGTAACAGGTGGGGATCGATCCTTGCAGTGCCTGGTCGATTCCAGCGTTCGGATCGGCCATGTGCCCGTTGACCACCGTGGCGAAAGCATTGAGCCACAGTTTGGCATCGCAATTTGATGCGATCGGGGCATTGCGCGCCGCGCTCCATCCAACTGAAACAAGAAAATCCAGCACTTCAGCCGGATCTGTGGAACTGGCAACCATCTCTGCAAAGGGATCATTCACAAAAACA
Organism: uncultured Phycisphaerales bacterium; assembly: GCA_946886375.1. The sequence continues at coordinate 1,236 of CAMPIL010000099.1, read as the reverse complement.
CCACGCTCCATCGCTCCCGGTGAGTGATCCGCAGGATTCACAGCGGTTGGCGCCATTGGCCACGACGAATCGGTCGTGCCGGGCAGCATCAGGATGGACTTGACGTACCCAATCGCCTTTGACTGGTTCTGGTCGCTAAACCCCCAACTCGACCATGTGGAATCACCGTTCTGTGTGAACCACATCGACGTGATGTTGTCACCCTGCACGTTGGGGTCCGTTCTCAAGGCCAAGAACGTCTCCACCTCGCCGTCGTGGAGGGTGGGAATAAAAATCCAGTCCTCAACCGTCATACTCAGACTGGAGACGGTCCGCTGCGCATGAGTCGCCTGCACGCAGAAAGTGACCGCAACGATGGACACAAATCCCATCAAGAACCAAATACTTCTCATTGTTGTTCTCCCGAACAATGGCCCGTCCGTGCTTGAAGTTCTGAAACACCTGTGTGCGTCAATCACCTACCACGGACTAAGCTTGGGGCGCACGATACGGGGAAACGCCAACGCCGTCAATTTTGTCGGGTGGGCATCGCCCACTTTCGTCTGAACCGCCCGCTCCATCGGGATCGGCGGATTCACTTGCTATTGGTTGCGTTCGACTCGACGGTAACGGCCTTCATCAACGATCTCAAGAATGCCCTCCTCGCAAAGTTCCCGCAACAATTGCTCAAATCGTTGGATGTTGTGTTCGTTGCTTGGATAGATTGAGAACGCCTTAATCGTGAACTCGGCCCCAATGGGCTTCTGGCGAATCAAAGTCTTGAAAGTTTCCCAAGCCATTGCCAGAATCATAGCAAGTAAGGCGGGTAGCGCAGCGGCAACGGAGCGAAACCCACCGCCCGCGCGCTCCTTGAAGAATCCCCCCGGAGTTATCCATGCGAAGGTATTGCAAAGATTGTGGCTATGACATTTCGGCTACACCAACTGGTTCGTTTTCGCTTGGTGCGTGCCCTGAGTGCGGCCGCGGGTTTCAAGATGGCGACAACTCCACCTTTTCCGATGAACCGTTGAAGCAACCGCAATTCTGGGTCATTGCATTGGTGATCGCCGGACTAATCGCTTGCACTCTGCTGGCAAGCAAGTTGGGTAGGTAGAGCGCAGCGAAACCCATCACGACGAGCGTGCCGCACCGCTGCGATTCCACGGCGCAACGCGCCGCCAATCGCCGTCATTCGCCGCCAACAACCAGCATTCGCCGCCAATCGCCAGCATTCGCCGCCAATCGCCAGCATTCGCC
>CAMPIL010000098.1 GCA_946886375.1 uncultured Phycisphaerales bacterium | reverse complement strand
TGATCATGTTCTTCACATAGTCGGCGTGGCCGGGGCAGTCGACGTGGGCGTAGTGCCGGGTCGCTGATTCGTACTCCACGTGTGCAGTGGAGATGGTGAGAATCTTGGTGGGGTCGCGGCGACCATCGGACTCCGAGGCCTTGGCGACTTCGTCATAGGCCTTGTAAGTGGCCAGACCCTTGGCCGCCTGCACCGCAGTGATGGCGGCGGTAAGAGTAGTCTTGCCGTGGTCGACGTGACCGATCGTTCCGACGTTCACGTGGGGCTTGGTACGTTCAAAGACAGCCTTGGCCATTGCAGTGTCTCCAACAACTCAAACGAAACAAAAAGAGAAAAGGAAAATCAAGTTCCAACCTGTCAGCGTCGCGGACGGTCCGCAGTGCGCTGCGTGCGCCGGCAGAAACTGCCGACTGCACTGGAAGCCACCAACGGGACTTGAACCCGTGACCTCGCCCTTACCAAGGGCGTGCTCTACCACTGAGCTACGGTGGCAATTCGCCACGGCGACCCGCTGTGGCGGGATGGCGGCATCCACTTCCAAGTCTTGCTGTCCTGTCAATCGCACAGGACCGGACCGGGCCGTTCCACCACAGACAAAAAACCGTCCCACGAACGGGACGGGCGACGAAACAGTGTATCCGGTTCGCCAACCCTGACAAGGGGGTGCCGGCAGATTGTTGGCCCGGCCAAAATAAGCCCAGACCGGCTGTGAATCAGCCGCCCGGACGCGACCGAAAGACGCCCGCATGCAAGCCCTTGGCGGGCCTCAATTCTTGTCAAGTTCCCTGATCTTGATCTTGGTGCCCTTCTCGAGGTTGTCCAGATCGGACCACCCGCCCTGCGCGGCGGAGTGCCCATCCAGAAACAACATCAAGCACGCACCGCTGTAGCGCAAGTCCACCTCAAGCGATGGGTGGGTCGCAGGTGGTATCGGGTTGTCGTTGAAGTACGGCGCATCGACGGGATCGATGGTTTCGCCGGCAAACGAATCCACCAGATACATCGATCGATTCGGCTGCTTGATCTGGCCGGTGACATACCACATTGCGGGGTTCGTCGGCGAGACGGCCGGCGATGCAGGATCAGTGTTGAAGAAGTTGTTGGCGGCGAAGAAGCCAGGCAGGCCGCCTTCGAGGGCTCCCGTGCCGAACGGCTTGGGCCCGTTGCCCAGCGTTCCGTTGGGCAGAAGAAAATCGGTGGTGTTGGGCGCGGCGGAGCGGAATGGATTGCCTTGGTAATCCGGATCGTGTTCATACACCGCCTTGTCAGGCGAATCGAAAAGGTACTTGTCTTCATTGGTTGAATCGGTGGGATCGATCAACTTGGCGCTTGTGCCGAATCCGCCGAAGGTCCAGAGAATATCCGCCCACGTTCCCTTGTATCGCTGGGCTCCAAGCGCAACATCCGATCGCACTTGCACCGGATACAACGCGGCGGCTGCGGTGTAGTCGAACTGGCTGGGCACGATGTACTCGCGATGCTGGGCCGAGTATTGCTGCATCAGCGTGACCACCTGCCGCAGGTTGTTCATTGAACTGGCCATGTCGGCGCTGCGTTTGGCGCCGCTGAGGGCGGGCACAAGCACAGCGAGCAACACTGCGATGATCCCAACCACAGTCAGGACCTCGGGAATGGTGAAACCACCCGACCAGCCGCGCCGCGCTTGATGCATGAACCCCATGGCAGTGCTCCTTCACCACAGAATACGCCAAATGCCGGCTGGCGGTTGGCATGAACCGCCATTTCAGCACCGCGCGGCGAACACCAAACCGGCCGATGCCGAACCGATCGCGAAAATAGCGCACCCGACCGGTGCGTCAGCCGAGATTCATGGTCATCAGGAACTCGGCGTTGGACTTGGTCTTGGCCATGCGGCCGCGGAGCAGTTCCATCGCTTCCACCACGCTCATGTCCGAGACCACCTTACGCAGCCGAACCACCAGTTCCAGTTCCTTGGGATCAAGCAGCAGTTCCTCGCGGCGGGTGCCTGAGGCGGAGATATCGATGGCCGGCCAGATGCGCTTTTCAACAAGTTTGCGCGTCAGGTGCAATTCGCTGTTGCCGGTGCCCTTGAACTCCTCGAAGATGACTTCGTCGGCCTTGGAGCCTGTGTCCACCAGAGCGGTGGCGATGATCGTGAGGCTGCCGCCGTTCTCGATGTTTCGCGCGCCGCCGAAGAACTTCTTGGGCTTGATGAGCGCGGAGGTGTCCACGCCGCCCGTGCCGATCTTGCCGGTGGTGGGCATGGCGTTGTTGTATCCGCGCGCCAGGCGCGTGATTGAATCCAGCAGGATCACGACGTGCTCGCCGTATTCAACCATGCGGCGGGCCTTCTCCTGAACCATCTCGGCGACCTGGATGTGCCGCACGGCTTCTTCATCGAACGTGCTGGCGACGACCTCCACCGAGTCTGGGGTGTTGCGGCGGAAGTCGGTCACTTCCTCCGGCCGCTCGTCGATCAGCAGCACGATCACGTGCACATCGGGATGATTGGTTGCGATCGCGTTGGTCATCTTCTGCAGAATCACCGTCTTGCCGGTGCGCGGCGGAGCGACGATCAACGCGCGCTGACCAAAGCCCAGCGGCGTCACCAGGTCGATGACCCGCGTCTCCAGCCCCTGCGGCTGGCCCAGCACCTCAAGGTGAATTCGCTTGTTGGGGTGCAGCGGGGTGAGGTTCTCGAACGTCGGCAGGTCGTGCAGTTTCTGCGGGTCCTGCCCGTTGACCGAATCCACGCGCAGCAGCGCGAAGTAGGTTTCAGCCTCCTTCGGCGGGCGGATCAGGCCGCGAACGACCTGGCCCTTTCGCAGTCCAAAGCGACGGACCTGCGAAGGCGAAACGTACACATCGTCAGGCGAAGGGAGGTAGGAGTACTCCGGGCTGCGCAGGAAGCCGAAGCCGTCGGGCTGCAGGTCCAGCGTGCCCTCGCCGATCATCAGACCCTGTCGCTGCGCGCGGGCCTTGAGAATCTCAAAGACGAGTTTCTGCTTTGGCAGTTGGGTGAAGTCTTCCAGTTTTTCCTTGCGCGCGATCTTAAACAACTCATCGTTGTTCATGTGCTGAAGCGCGGTGAGGTCCAGATCGTCCTTCTTGGCGAGGTCGTACTTGCCCTGGGCTTCGGCGTCGAGGGCCTGGGCTTCGGCCTCAAGCTGCTCGTCGCTGGGAACTTCGCCGGGATTCAGCGTGACGACGGCCGCGGCCTGGTAGGGTCCGCCCCCGCCCATGCCGCCTCGTTTGCGCCTGCGTCGAGATTTCTTGGATGACATGCTTGCAGTAACTCCTTGCGGTAAAAATGGCGTGTTCAGCGGCGCAGCGTGCTGCAGGTGCAGTTCGCGCGGGGCTGGTTGGGATGCATCTATGCGAGAGTGAATGGATCGTTGTCTGTAGTGGATTTCGCCGCGTGGCCCGCTGGGCCTGCATCTGGTCGATCCTGCGGATCGACATCAGGGCTTGACATTCACGACACTTGCCCGGCGAGTGCAGCAAGTGGCGTATCGGGTCCCGGAATGCCGCTGGTCATAACCGGCTGGTGGCAACGATTTGCTGCAGGACGCCGCGAACCTGTGCCTTCAGTTCGCTCCAGTCCCCGTCGTTCGTGACAATATAATCGGCACGGGAACGCTTCTCGTCAAGTGCCAACTGCGATTGTTCACGTTTGGCCAGCTCTGCATCGTTCCAGTGCCGGTCCGCGGCTACTCGCTGCAGCCGGTTTGAACGGCTGGAATCCACGAAGATCACCGCATCGCATTCCGAGTCCAGACCCGCCTCGAACAGCAGCGGAGCGTCGATCACCAGCGCGGGTGCGTCGGCGGGCGCGCGTGCAAACAGTTCCTTCCGCCGCGCTTCGATCCACGGATGTGTCAGCCGTTCCAGCCGTCTCCGCTCCCCGGGGTTGGAAAAGACGATCGAAGCGACGGCGGAGCGGTCGATCGCGCCTTGGGGGTTGACTATCCCTGACCCCCACCATCGCACCAATTCATCGCGAATGTGTGGCTCAAGAAGCGCAGCCCGTGCCGCGGCGTCCGATTCAGAGACGACGCATCCCAGTTCGCCGAGAATCCGCGCCACGGAACTCTTCCCCGCTCCGATTCCGCCTGCGATGCCGATGAGGGGAACGCGATTTGAGGTTTTGGATTCAGGATTGACGATTGGTTCAATTCCTTTGCGCACGTGCCGCCACCAATCGTAAATCGTGAATCTTCAATCGTAAATTCCTTCTTACCTGACGACGCGCGTCCACGTCGTGCCTTGGGCCGAGTCTTTGATTTCAATGCCCATCGTCAGCAGTTCGTTGCGAAGTTCATCGGCACGCTTGAAGTCCTTGGCCTTGCGGGCTGAATTGCGGTCTTCGATCTTGGATTCGATGAGCGTTGCTTCGGCATCATCCGCGCTGGCGTGACCCTCGCGTTCAAGGTCCAGCACGCCGAGGACGGTATTCATCTGACGCAGCGCGGCCAACTCGCCGGCGATATTCACCGCGGGCGGCGGCTCATCGAACTTGTAACGCCCGATGGCTTCATTGAGCACGCCAATCGCGCCCGCGACGTTTATATCCGCGCGCAGCGCGGCTGTGAACGCAGGCAGCGCTTCGGCCAAGGGACCCGCCGCCGTGGGTGCCGGCGCTGTCGCGCCTGCGTCACTCAGCCATTTCTCCAGCCGCGCCCATCGATCAATCATCCGCTGTGAATCATTCAATCCCTGAAACGTGAAGTTCGCGTTGGACCGATAGTGCGTCTTAATGATTTCCAATCGGATGGCGGCCGGCGATGCGCCCTTGGCGAGCAAATCGCGCAGCGTGAAGAAGTTGCCCTTACTCTTGGACATCTTCTCGCCTTCGACGATGAGATGGCGCGTGTGAAACCAATAGCGCGCAAACAGCGGCCGGCCAGTGGCGGCGCAGGTTTGCGCGATTTCGCACTCGTGATGCGGGAAGATGTTGTCCTCGCCGCCGGAGTGAACATCGATCTCTTCGCCCAGCAGCGACGCCGCCATCACCGAGCATTCAATGTGCCAGCCGGGATAACCCGCGCCCCACGGACTGGGCCACTTCATGACATGGTGTGGATCGGGCTTCCACAGCATGAAATCCGCCGGATGTCGCTTGAGCGCCTGCGTGGCTTCATTCACGCGTCCGCCTTCACCCGAGCGAATGGCATCTGGCGTATTGCCTGAGAGTTGGCCGTATTGCGGATATGACTGCACGTCGAAATACACCACGCCATCGGATGCGACATACGCGTGACCGTTGCGGATCAACCGCTCGATCATCGCAATCATCTGCTGAATGTACTGCGTCGGCCGGGGCATCAGGTCCGGCTGCTGCTGCGCTTCAATGGCGATCTTCAGCCCGAGTGTGCGGGCGTCGTCCAGGAAGGCATCGGCATAAAAGTTGGCGATCGCGTATGGATCATTGGGATCGAGATCGGCGCCCGCCGGCAACTTGCCGGATTTCTTCGCCTCCAGCAGCCTCCGGGCGGCGACCTGCATTTTGTCCTCGCCCGCGCCGTCGGCGTTCGCATCGTCAGTCATGTGGCCGACGTCGGTGATGTTCATCACGTGCTGCACCTGGTAGCCAAGCAGTTCAAGCGTCCGGCGAAGGACGTCGGCATTGAGGAAACTTCGGAAGTTGCCGATGTGCGCGTAGTCGTACACCGTGGGCCCGCAGGAATAAAACGTCACGCGCCGCCCAGCCGGGTCCAGCGGAACGAACTCCTGCTCGGTCTTGGTCAGCGTGTTGTACAGGCGAAGCGACATGGCGATTGGCGTGCAGATTGAAACGATTTACGATTGAAGTTCGGATTGGCGTGCATGAGCCGGCCTGCCATCGTGAGACAACAATCGTAGAACGTCAATGCCTTCGCAACCCACCCATCCCGCCGATGACTACGCCAATGCGTTTCGAGGCGTTTCCGCGCTGGTCACCGGCGGCGCGGGGTTCATCGGTTCGCACCTGGCGAAAAGGCTGGTCGAACTTGGGGCGAACGTGCGCGTTCTGGATGATCTTTCGGGCGGTTTTCGCGAGAACGTGCCGACGGGTGTGGACTTGTTGGTCGGCTCGGTTCTGGACCAAGGCGCGCTGCGCCAGGCGGCGCGCGGTTGCCGATTTGTGTTCCACGAAGCCGCGATGGTCAGCGTGCCCGAAAGCGTGGATCATCCCCAGCGCTGCGCGCAGGTGAACATCATTGGCACGGAAAACATGCTCGAAGCGGCGAAGGATGCCGGCGCGCAGCGCGTGGTGTTCGCGGCATCGGCCGCGGCGTATGGCGGAAACCCGCAACTCCCCAGCCGTGAGGATCACCCTCCCGATTGCCAGTCGCCCTACGCCGCAAGCAAAGTGGCGGGCGAAACGCTGATGCAGGCGTTCGGGCGCTGCTATGAAATCTCGACCGTGAGTCTGCGGTATTTCAACATCTTCGGTCCGCGGCAGAATCCGGATTCGCCATACGCGGCGGTGATTTCAGCGTTCGCCAAGGCGCTGCGCAGTGGCACGCAGCCGACGATTCACGGCGACGGTCGGCAGACGCGCGACTTCACGTACATCGACAACGTCGTGCACGCCAACCTGCTTGCTGCCTCCAGCCCGAATGATTTCGCGGGTGAGGTCATCAACATCGGCACCGGCGTGCGCACGAGCCTGCTGGACGTGCTGTGCCACATGAGCCGTGTGCTGCGCGTGGAGGTTTCGCCGGTATTCGGCCCGCCGCGCGCCGGCGACGTGCGCGACTCCGTGGCGGACATCTCCCGCGCGCGCGAACTGCTGGGGTATTCGCCTCGCACCGATTTCGCGCGCGGCATCGAATTGACCCTTGCGGCGGAATAAGTCGGGCATCGCCAGACAAACTGGCGACGCAAGTCAAACTGCAGAGCTCAACACCAGCACAGTCGCACTCCATGGGCGTGCATAGGACTGATTGCCCCAAAGGAGAACCTGTCCGTCGTTTCAGATATGTACCTTTGTGGGTTCAAATGTACATACGGGCTCATAGATGTTGAAGAACGCGCGTTGATGGATTGGCCCGCACACAGTTGCGATGACAGCATTAGCCGCAAATGAAGCCGCTTGTCCCCTCTCACCTCTGCGAAGCGCGGTGCAACGCACAACATGTACCTTTGTGGGTTCAAATGTACATATGGTCTCACAGAGGCTAAAGAACGCGCGTTGGTGGATTGGTCGGCACAGTTGCAATGGCAGCATTCGCGGCGGATAGAGCCTTTATTCCGCTCACATCTGCGAAACGCCGTGCAACGCACAACATGTACCTTTGTGGGTTCAAAGAGTCGCTTGAGAGGTGGGACCGTCGTGGGAGTGCTGCGGGAAGCATTGATTTGCCGCTGCGCAGTCTCACTGCAATTTGCATTTGCGCAGCCGTTGCATTGCCGCCGCCGGAACGTAGCGGCATCGCATGGCCTCTGCCGCCGTGAACGCCGGGAGTCGTACGGCATCTGCTCCGCTGCAGTAAACGCTCTTGTATGTGATTGTCCTCTGCACCGTCACCCTGAACGCCAGCAGTCGCGCGGCACCAACGCGCTGCCCTGAAGGCTCACGAATTGCTTGACATCTGCACCACCGCCGTGAACACAAGGAATCGCACGGCATCAGCGCCGCTGCCGTAATCGCTCATGGACTCGATTGTCCTCTGCACTGCTGCCGCAAACGCTCACGCCTCTTGCGATGTGATCCTTTGTGGGTACAAATGATCGCATGAGCAGACCAATCAGTACCGAGAGTGTCTTTCGAGCGATCGCCCATCCCACGCGCCGTCGCATGCTTCAATTGCTGGTGCGCGGCGAAATGGCCGCGGGCGAACTGACGAATCAATTTCATCACACCCGCCCCGTCGCCTCCAAGCACCTTCGGGTGCTGCACGGCTCGGGGCTCGTGCGGTGCAGACGACAGGGCAGGCAAATGGTCTATGAACTGAATTTGCGAGAGGTATCTGCGATCGAACAGTGGCTCACATCGCTGCGGCGGAAGCAAGTCGTCGCCAGCAAAGGCTGATTTCTTGGTTAGCAACAGTATCGGTCATTGCGCGAACGCGCTCGCTCAAGAAGCCGCTCGCCAATGACCTGCACGGTCAGCAGCCGGTTGCCGCAAATGTGCTCACACCTGCCCCGCCGTGATCAGTTTGAATTGCGAGGCTCGATCAGGTCAGCGAGGCGCATCGACGGTTGACGGCGTCGCTGACAAATCGGACATCCCTGCAAACCGCGGTCCGCGCGGCCGGGCCGGTTCGCCAACGCACACCTGCCCCGGGGCAAGATCGTGAAACGCGCTGGACCGTGCCGCCAGTACGCAGTTATCGCCCACGGTCACTCCCGGCCCTACAAATGCATCAGCGGCGATCCAGACGTTTCGTCCAATCGTGATCGGGCAGCGCACGATCATCATGTCGCGGCGTTGATAGTCGTGTGTGCCGGCACACACGTGCGCGTGCTGGCTCAAGCGGGTGCGTTCGCCAATGGCAACCTGCCCCATGCAGTTGAGGATGCAGTCGTTGCAAATCACCGCGTCGGCGTCGATCCTCAGATTCCACGGAAAATCAATGTGCACGCTGGGCGAGATCTTCGCGCTCCAGTCAATTCTCGCGCCGAACAATCTCAAGACCCAGATGCGCCAGCGATAGAACCGCTCTGGACTGGTGCGGAACAACAGCGCCCGCGCGACCGACCATGCTGCGCCCTTGATGCGCTCGCCCAGGGTCTGCGGCATGAAGATGCGATGCCGCGGTTGCGGCACCTGTGTCTGCAAATCCTGGAGCGGCGAAGCCTGCGTCATCGCAGTGAGCGCTCCTTGATCGGCTTGGCCGGATTGCCCACGCAAACTTGGCGCGACGGAAGGTCCTTGTAGGTGCTCGATCGCGCGCCGACGACCGTCAGCGGCCCCACGGTCACCCCCGGCCCGATGAACGCATCCGCTCCCACCCACACGTCATCGCCGATCGTGACGGGCGTGCGCAGCAGGCGGAAGGTATGGTCCGCGTAATCGTGCGTGCCGGCGCACAAGTGCGCGTACTGGCTGATGATCGCGCGCTTGCCGACGTGGATCTTGCCCAGGCTGTAGAGGATGGCGTAATCGCCGATCGTGCAGTCGTCATCCAGTTCGACCATCCAAGGCACTTCGATGCGCACGGTCGGCCGGATGGCGACGCCCTTGCCGACCTTGGCTCCGAACAGCCGCAGCAATCGCGCGCGGAACTGATACCAGTTGTGGAAACTGAAGCGAAAAACAGGCTTGCCCAGCAGCATCCAGGCGGCCCGGCCGAGTTTCTCGCGAAACGTCCAGGGGCTGGGTTCGGGCTGCATCTGCGTGTATTGCAGGTTGCCATCGCGCCCCACCATCGCGCCGTTCGCCTTGCCGTTCCACTCCACCGGCACAACGATGTCGGCCCCTTCGGGCTTCACCAGCGCCCCGCCGGGCAATGACACGCGAGGCACGCTGCCGGCCTGCGCCAACCGGGCCTGCCGGCGAAGGTCGCGCAGTTTCAACGCCACCAGCGAATCGTACATGCCGATGAACCGGCTGAACTCCAGGCCAACCCGGCCATCGAGGAATCCCAGGCGAATCACGTACATGTACAGGAATCTGCACAAGCCCGGGAACGGCAGCCGTGGCATGACGTATCGCTTCACCCATCGCCGGCGTCGCGTCTCGGCGGTGATGTTCGCCTCCGATCCTGTCGCCGGTCCGCCCTGCATCTCTTCAAACAGGGCGCGGGCCTCAAGCGTGGAATATCGGTTGTGCTTGGCGACGTAGTGCTCCAAGCCGCGCCCGTCGTCGTGCACCATCGGCTCGCGGATGTAGCCCACGGGGTCCTGCACGATCATGTGTTCGTGCACGACTCGATTCTCATATCGCGCCGTGCCGCGCTTGAAGAATCGCAGATTCCAACTGGGAAAGTATCCGCAGTGGCGGATCGGCCGGCCCATGAAGTACGTCACACGATTGATGAAAAATCCGTTCTCGCGCGTCTGGTTGGCGGGCTTGTTGGCCACCGCCTCCAGTTTGGCGCGGAGTTTGGGCGTGATGACTTCATCGGCGTCAAGAATCAGCGTCCAGGGTGATTCGAGCGGGAGGTTGGTCAGGCCCCAGTTCTTCTGCTGGGCGTAGCCTTCCCATGCGTGATGGACGACTTCCGCGCCGAACCGGCGCGCGATGTCCTGCGTGCCGTCGGTCGAGCCGCTGTCGATCACAAAGACCCGCCTGGTCCATCCCTGCAGCGCCTGCAGACAGCGGGGCAGATTGATCGCTTCGTTGTAGGTGATGATCATCACGTCGATCATGGCTGGTTGCTCGTGCCCCGCACAAGGGCGATCAGAGGACCATTATCGGCCTGATCGCGGTGAATCGTAAGCGGTGAACTGCGAGGTGTACCGCATCGGCCCGGCAATTGTTCGCTTTCGGACCTCATGCGGGGCCGGAGGCGGGAAATTCTCGTGCAAAATCATGCGGTCCGAT
>CAMPIL010000097.1 GCA_946886375.1 uncultured Phycisphaerales bacterium | reverse complement strand
CTGTGAAAGCGCTGGCCGCAGCGGATGAGCAGGAAGTGCTCACGATGTGGCGAGGACTGGGATACTACCGGCGGGCCCGCAACCTGCATCGAGCCGCCAAAGTTGTGATAAACGACTACGGCGGCCGAATGCCCGCGACGGCGAACCAGTTGCGCCACCTTCCCGGGGTAGGACGGTACACCGCAGGCGCAATCGCATCGATCGTGCACCACCAACGTGAGCCGATCGTCGATGGCAACGTTCGACGGGTGCTCGCACGCTGGTTTGCGAAGAAGTCTGACGATAACTCGCAAGGCGATAGATGGGCCTGGAGCAAGGCGACCCAACTTGTGGCAATCGCCCCAAACCCTGGCGTCTTCAACGAGGCACTGATGGAACTGGGCGCGACAATCTGCACACCTCGCGCACCGAAATGTGGCGAATGCCCGGTTTCTGCAATGTGCGCCGCCGGGCAACGCGGCGTTCCGCACGAGTTTCCGGCCGTCAAGAAACGAGCGAATCAAACGGTTGAGCACCACCACGCAGTCGTCATCACCCGCAGTGGCAAAGTGTTGCTGGAGCAACGGAACCAAAAGGGCATGTGGGCGGGCATGTGGCAGTCGCCGACCGTTGAGCATCACCGCGAACTCACCAATGCGGAGGTTGCACGCGCACTGCATGTGCAGACCCGCAACTTGAAGTCATACGGCTGGTTCGATCATCACACGACGCATCGGCGCATTCGATTTCACCTGCTGGGCGCGCAAACGACCGCACGATCAGGAACATGGTGCGCGTTGACATCTCTCGATGATTACCCCATGAGCAACGCCCAGCGAAGAGTGCTGAACTTGTTGCTCCCAACTTGAAAGTACGAACGCAGAAGCAACATTTCAGAGAGTTCGCGCTGAGCGTGCTCCGCGTCTCTGAGTTGAATCATGAGTTTGCGAGTCAGGCTCACGCCGAGGCCGGCTTTACCGTCGCCGCACGCGGCGGAGTCGTGGCGGCGGGGGCCTCGGCCTGTTCGCCTGCGCGCGTGCCGCTGCCGGTTGTTGTTGACGGATAACTGATGCGGCTGTGATAGATCGCCAGCATGCGGCTGATGATGGCGTCTTCGATCTGCGCCAGTTCCTTGAAGGTCAGGTCGCATTGGTCGAACTGTCCATCCTCCAGCCGCTTCTGCGAGAGTTTGCGCACGAGGTTTTCGATGCGGCTGGGATTGGGCTCGGCCATGGCGCGGGCGGAGGATTCCACCGCATCGGAGAGCATGAGAATTGCGGCTTCCTTGGTCTGCGGCTTGGGGCCGGGATAGCGGTACTCGACTTCCGCAACCGATGGCCCTGCGTCGGTCAATTCCGATTTCGCCTTCGCCGCGTGATAGAAGTATTCCACCAGCGTGGTGCCGTGGTGCGATTCGATGAAGTGAATGATCTGCCGGGGCAGGCCGTACTCGCGCGCAAGTTCAATTCCGTTTTTCACGTGCCCAATGATGACCAGCAGACTCATTGCCGGGCTGAGTTTGTCATGCTTGTTCTGCCCGCCCGATTGATTCTCGACGAAGTAATCAGGCTTATTAATTTTCCCAATATCGTGATACATCGCTCCGACGTACACGAGCAATCCGTCGGCCCCGATGGCCTCGGCCGCGGCCTCGGCAATGTTGGCGACTTGCAGCGAGTGGTTGTACGTTCCGGGAGCGCGCTGCTGCAACTGGCGCAACAGCGGTCGCTTGGGATCGCGCAGTTCCGCCAGCGTCATGCCGGTGGTGATGTCGAACAGGCGTTCAATACTCGGCAGGATGCCAAGCACGAGGAAGGCCACGCCGTAACTCGTGCCGACGGCGGAAAAACCCATGATGAGCAGTTGCTCGCGCGCTCCGGGCACAAGCGGAATCTCAACAAGCCCAAGCAGAATCGTTCCCACGCCGGTGACCGCGGCCGTCGCCGTCGCGGCGCGGATCAGACTGTTGCGGTGGCGCAGTTCGCGCAATTGCGCGATCATCGTGGCGCAACCCGCAATGAGCAGAATGAAGAAACCGATGCTCTGCTCTAGCGCGAGCGTCACCAGCATGCACTGGATACCGCTGAGCAGCAACGCCAGCCGCTGGTCATAGGCAACCAGCAGAATGATCGCGACGAAGAGCGTCGGGCCGATCGCGGCTGGGAGCAGGAAAATCGGCGCGTACGCCGTGATGATGACCGTCGTGACCAGCAGCACCGCCATGAGGCTGCAAATAGCCGCCATGCGCAATGGATTGCGCACAATGCGTGGATAGGCAATCGTCGCGAAACTGCCAACAAAGAGCGACAACACCGCGATGAGGCCCATCGTCCCCAGACGCTGCTGCCAGCGCTCGAATGAAAAGCCCGGCGCGCGGTTGAACTCGGCGGTTTCAACCTGCACATCGGTGTATTGGTCGGGAGTCAGCCGATCGCCACGGCGGTACAGCACATCGCCTTGTTGATGCTTGATGCGCTCGGGCGCCACCGCGGCCACCGCTTCCCGCGCCAGCCGATTGGTGTCTTCCTCGGAATAGAGAATCGTCGGCTGCGGATCCCATGTCAACCGCTTCCACACCAGCGTCGCCAGTTGCGGCGGAAAGTTGGTGTCGCTGACCAAATCGCGCAATCGAGGGTCCGGCCGCGCGTTCGGGTCCGCTCGCAACTCAATCACATCGCCCTTACCGAGCCGCTGCATTGTTCCGCCCGGCAAGAGAACGGAGGTGTTGAGCGTGGTCGTGAATACCTGGAACTCCTGACTGCGGATCAGCGGTCGCTCGCGCAGGGCCTGGTTGACCAGACGCGAAACCGCCTCAGTCCATCGCTGGTCGTTTCTCGCCACGGGTTGCAGCGCGAGCAATTCGTCCTCTGTCAGTTCAAATTCCTTCTTCAGTTCTTCGCTGATTTCATCCAGGCTCGTCTTGCCCGCCACCGCCTTGGGAAGTCCATTCAGCGCGGCCTCAAGTCGCTCGAGGTAGGTTGTGTTCAGGCGGTAGACGCGTGGCGATGACTTCCGTGCTTCTTCGCGCCGAACCTGCGTCGCGTCGGCGTCCTCAACCTGGTAATCCAGCCGCTTCAACTTGGTGGAGGTCATGATCTGGCCATCGCGCACCTTCACCTGCTCGCGCGACCAGACCACTGCGGCGCTCACCACCAGCAGAAACGCCGTGAGGATCAACGCGGTGTTGATGAACTCGGGCTTCTGGAACAGGGCGAAAATGTTGAAGGTCGGGCGGGGCAGAGTTCGCCGCAGTTCTTCGCGCCGGCGCGCCGTCTTGCCTCCACCTTGTTTAGACCGTGTGAATCTCAGCATTCCTGTCTTTTCCAGCCCTCCGGCGATGTCGGTGCAGTCATGGCGGGCGGTGCGGTCGAGCCTAGGGAAGGCCCAAACGATATCGGCATGAGAGTCCGCGGCATAGAGGCCATTTTGCTAGGATATCGGGCCCATTCACCGGCCAGAAGGCGTACACAATGCCCCGTCATCATACGATAAATCATTGCGCCACAAGCACTTGCAATGATATGCCTGTCCAGAGTGCCACGAACGGCCACAGGGTTCCCGTGCCCGGCAGTTCGGGCGTCCGGGAATGGCTCAGGTTGGCCCTTTCCCCACTTTCGCGCACGGCAGCGTTGGGCCTGTTTTGTTGTCTGGGCCTTGCGACAGGCTGTTCTGCCCCGCCATATGCAGCCTCAACCAACAGCGTGCTCGTTCCCGAGGACCTGCACAAAAAGAAGACCCTCACCGCCGCCGAGCAGAGCCAATTGCGCGCTGCCTTCGATGAACTTGCGGTGGGGCACAAGCCCGTCAATTCCTATGACAAATCCTCCGGCAAACTGCGCTGGTCCGATGTTCCCAACGCCGTCGCCTTCGCCTGCGATGATGCGGAAATGGGAATCGTCCGCACCGTCAAGCGCGATTGGGGGTACGAGTTCCAACTTCGCACGATCGAAGATTACCCGGCCCAGTTGATCGTGAAGCGCACGCACGATGATCGCGTGTACAAGGCTACCGCAGTGGTGGGGCACTTTGAGGATCACCAGGATCGCGCTGCCGCGCTCATCAAGGCGCTGGACAAACAGATGAAGGCGTTCGCGGAAGTTCCGCGCCCGCCCGAAGATGACGGCGCCGGCGATTGACTTGCCCGCTCATCGTCGCCTCATCGCTGCAAAGTCTCGCGGGCCAGCAGCGCCGCGCCGAGCAGGCCCGCATCATCCTCCAGTTGCGTCATGATCAGCTTCGCAGCCCTGCATCGCTTGGGAAAGACATCTCTGCGGAAACTCTTGCGGACGCGCTTTAGAAACGCCGGCCCCAGCGCCTCTGCCACGCCGCCGCCGATGATCACCGTGTCCACCGACAGCACCGTCACCCAGTTTGCGATCGCGATGCCGAGAAGGTCCGCCGATTCGTGAACGACTTCTCTCGCCAGCGAATCCTTCTTGCGATAGGCGCGCGCAAGTTGCGATGATGGAATGACCGCGTTTGGGCTGTCGATCCACTCGCGCAAGATCGACTTGCGATGCTTGGACAGTCGCTCGCGAATAGTGCGCGACATGCCGGTGCGGCTGCAGAAATCCTCAACAATCCGCCTGCGTTTCTCGCCATGGGGAAACAGCACGGTCTGGCCGACTTCGCCCGCGGTGAAGAAATCGCCGTGGAACAACTTGCCGTCGATGACCAATCCGCCGCCGACGCCCGTGCCCAGCCACACGCCCAGCACATCGCGCGAGTCATTCGCTCGATCTGTCTTCGCCACGGCCCGGCCGGCCCCAAGTTTGTATTCGCCCCACACCGCGCCGTTGACATCATTGTCCACGACAACGGGGCAGCGCACGTACTTGCGCAGCAGATCGCGCAGCGGCACGTCGTACCAGCCCAGGTTGGGAGCCTCCAGCACCACGCCGCGCGGAATGTCAATCGCGCCCGGCGCGGCAATGCCGATGGCGGCGACTTGCTTGATGGTGGTCTTCGCATCGCCGCACGCCGCGTGAATGCCCTCAACGATGCGTTCAATGACGCGATCGCAGCCATCTCGGGCCTGCGTCTTGCGCCGATCGCGGCCGATGATCCTGTTGCGAGCATCCACCACGCCGATCTGCATGTTGGTCCCGCCAAGGTCAATGCCGATGACCAGCGACGAGCGCGATGAGCGAACCGTGTGTCTCCTCATGCGCGGCACTATACCGCAGCCTGAGCGATCAATCCTGCATCCGGCCACCACGGCATGGCCACAATGCAGATGTCAAATCAGGCTGGTTCGCATCGCCGCTGCTGTGGACACTGACAGACAACCAAGCGACAATCCACCCAACTCGCTGGGTGCGAGGAGTGAAAAAAGGTGCCTGTCACCGGTTGTCCGAAAGAGAACCGATGATCTACAGAAGCTCAAGTTATGCATTGGCCGTTCTCCTTTTGATCGTGAGCGTATCAAGCATTGCCACGACGGTGAATCAGCGCTTGGATTCGACTACAACAGCGATGGCAATGTTGGTGGAATCGTGACGATTCAAAATGCCCATCGCGTTGGCGAGAATCCGGGACAGGGAGTCGTACCGAACCTTCTGATACAAAACGAACCGTGAGGATTCACATGAAAACATTTGTGCTCGCAATTGCAGTATTGTTGACCTGTGTCGCGACTTCAACCCATTCGGCAGCAGTTGATAGTGCTAACGCGCCGGTGCGAGTGGTCGCGGACTCTCAGTACATCTATCGCCTTCAGAATCCAGCCAAGCCCGATGGACTGGTCATGCTGCGAAGGTCCTCCCGCGACGACCCGCAGCAGGTTCAACTCTTTCCGGTGCCGGGATTGTCGAGTGCGGCATTCTACGGCAACCCGATGCCGATCGATGTGGTGCAGGGGAAGTTGCAGTACGTCGGACTAAAGCCGGCAGAACTGCGTCGGTTCGATGTTGGTCTCTGCTTGTTGCATCCGGACGAAATGGCCAAGTATCCAGAACGGTTCGTGAATGCCGATCTTCGCAGGATGTTGCCGCAAGAGGGGATTAAGGGGATAGCGGTCATCGGGTATGCTGCTGAAAGAGTGGTGGTGCATGGCGGCCAACTGTGGTTCGACATTATCGAGGAATCACCACGCCAGTATCTCGAATTTGCGCAATTTGCTGACTCCGAAGATGACATCCTGTGGATTCGACGTACGAATTTGCTGAGTGCGAAACTCGCGGAGCGTTGGACAAAATCGCTTGGCGATGAGGATGGAGGACTGCCCGGCAATCTCGTTGGCCCATTCCATCTGTTCCGCTTCAAGGATTCAACCTACGTCCTTGAAGCCAACGGCACGGTGAGTCTCTTTGACGATGAGAAGGTCGAATTGAAGAAAGTCGGCGAACTGCGCGACCTTCGCCGCGTCAATTTGTCATCCAACCACGTGATCTTTCACGATCGCGCCATCAACAATGCGTTGCACGTCCTTCGCCGCGATGAAGGCGGCCAGCTCATCCCACTGAAATTCACGCCGGACAAATCGGATCAGCCCAATCCGTTTGCCGAGCAACTGGATGATTCGCTCCAAAAGGGATTGGTCGCCGCGTTACAGGATGTGCAGGAGGAAGGAAAGCAACCGGCAGACGCGGCATCTCACTGATCTCCGCGGAAGCGCAGGGAAATATCTCCTGGAACATACATGGTTGTCCCCAGTTGAGTCATGTCGGCCCATTCACCGACGGCGACCCAAGCAAGATCAGCGCGGCAGCGGCGGACCGCGTCTTCGCCAGCCCCGACCGGAAGTCGAGAATGACCCGCCGATCATGCACACGTACATCGTGTCGGGCCTCACCGGCTCGCCCCTGTACCTGATCACCGGCAATGAGCCGTTTGACCCCTGGGCCGAAGTTCCGGGCGACGCCGACGGCGATGGCGATGTGGACCAGGACGATCTGGACCTGATCACTGCCAACATTGGATTGACCACCCAAGACGGAGCCGCAGGCGACCTCAACGCCGACGGCACTGTGGACGCGCAGGACCTTGCGCTGTCAGTCGCCAACTTGGGCAGCAACGGGTTTGACGCGCTTGGATTGGGAGGCGGCAATTGTCCGGCGATCGTGCCGGTGGGCTTTCACTGCCAACCGGACTGCACTGGACATCTGGTCTTGGCGCCGATTAACGTTCGCCCGGAATGCAGGCCGGTGCTGTGTCCCCAACAATGCGCTTGTGGGTACACGATTGTGCCGATGCCCCAGACGTGGGGGCCGCCGCACGCGGTTTTGCGCGACCATGTGGTGACAGTCATCGGCTACCCGGTGGAGGACCCGGCGCACTGGCAGGTGCTTTCCGGGCAGCAGAACATCGTGTTCCTTGAGCAGACATTCAACACTTTTCGCTTCCGTGCCAGTAATTTTGGCAGTGCCGTACTGCGAATGAGCTACAATTGCTGCCAAGGGTACTGTTCGCGCGACATTCCGTTTGTGATCATCGATTGCAATGATGCGTGCTCGATTTCCATATCGCCGGCGATGGCGCCGCCTTACATCGTGGAGCCCGATGACATCATCACGTTGAGTTCTGTTCCCAGTTCCGACGACTTGCAATGGTCGGTGCTGGAAGGGGCAGAGCAAATGAACATCCCCGTGAACAGCGGCAGCCAGTTTCAATTCCGTGTGATCGGCACGCACGACTTCGGGCCGATCCGCATTCGTATGGTGAACGGATGCTGTACGCAGGAAGTGACCTTCAATCACGGCTGGATCGATTTAGGTTCAGACGGATTGCCGGACTGGTGGGAAGTGTGGTTGGGGCTTGATCCTCACAACCCCGATACAGACGGCGATGGGATTCTGGACGGCGACGAGGATCACGATAATGACGGCTTGGCCAACCACGATGAATGGATTTACGGCACCGATCCAACCAGTCCCGATAGCGACGGCGACGGCGTGTCAGACGGCCAAGAGGTGCAGCAAGGCAGCGATCCGGCTGATGGTACTGATGGCGGAGGTGCGCCAGGCCCTGAAGACTTGGTTGACGTGACGCTGCAAGTTGGCGACCACAGCGGGAGTCATTCGGAGCTTTGGATGCTTCACGTTGGCAATGTTCATTTCAAGCGCCAGGGTATGGACAGGTGACGCCGCCGACAGTGTACAGGTTCAAGAAGGGCAAGTCGTACCCGATCAAACTCATTCACCTGGGGACCAATTGCGATGAACCGGACTTTGACTACACCGCGGCTGTTACTCCCGCAGGCAACGATTGCGTGTCGCTTGACGATCCTGACAATTTGCTGGGTGTCGTGAACGTCAACGGTGGCTGCGGCTTCGGTGCGTCGACCAATCAAGCCGCAGGCAAGACGGCGACGCTGCATTTGCCGAAGATCCAATCTGAGAGCAATGGCCAGACGGAATGCACCAACATCGGCGACGAGAGAACGTACACCGTGTCACCAGTGCCAGACTGCGATCCGGCGGCTTGGCAGTGGTCAATCACCGGCCCGGCAACGATTCTGACAGAACCACCGACCGGCCAGTCAGTCGTCGTGCGCTTCGATGGGATGGGGCAGGTCACCCTCTCAATGACCAGCAACTGCTGCTCAACCTCAATCACCATCTGGGGCAGCACTCAGGCGAAAGGGCTGATTATCACGACCATTGAAGACAACTCATCGTGGCCAGGACCACGTCCAGCGTTGATGGAGGCCCGACTCGGCTATCCTGTTGGGAGTAGCCCGAGCGACGATCAGATTCTGTTCGACGTCGTCATGAATATTCCTGGTGGATGGGTGCAGAAACTGAATCAATGGGCACAGGGTATATATCAACATTCGATTGACACTCCTGTCGGCGGGAAGCTCGTCATCGCCACAGAAGACGACAAAAAGTGGCTGACGCTTGCCATGCTCAAGCGTTCCGTGAATCCGACGCCCGCAGCCCCCGTGACAGAGGAGAATCTCTTTGGTGAGTTTGGATCTGGCGGGGAATGGCGCCTCATCAACGGGCTTTCGGTCTGCGCGAGTATAAGCAACGGTACGTTCGAGACGACACCGCAAGGCAACAAGATCAATAACATAGGACCGACCAAGTATCGGATCAGCCATGTCGAGTTCACCGTCAATAGTGGAGCAATCAATGGCGCAATTAATAACAGTGTGTTCACGTTGTGGGTAAACACGGCTGATCCGGCTGACGGGAATGATCAAATGCTTTGGGGTGCCACTATCGTACTCCATCGCACCGCGGGACGTATCGGGCCCCCGCTGGAGCCTTATGAGCGAGCCCTGATTCCCAAGCGGGCCGGACCGTTTTTTTCGGGCCTTGGAATCGGCATCAACGGCGACACCCTCGACATGTTCGGCGAAGGTAGCCAGAATTCACAACTCCGCTGGCCGACGGCGCGCATTTATAAATGGGTTCAAGTACCCGGCAGCAATCCTCCAGCATTCCATTACACTCAGATCGATGAGCAGCTACAGGCCGCTAATCCATTTGAATGGATCAATCAATTCGGAACACCATGGCCATGAACAGCATCAGGAGTACTTCACACATGTCATGCAGTCACATGCAGTTGCAGCGAGCCATGGCCCAAGCGCTTGTCGTAGCGGTTCTATGGCTCACTGCGCACGCAAACGCCCAACAGCCGCCGCAACGCCTGGAGGATCTCATTCGCGATCTCCCGATCGAGGACCAAAGCCAACGCCTGACGTCGTCTGCCGAGCGCGGCGTTATCATCGGCGGATTTAAAACTCCCGCGGACTTCGCGCTGCTGCGGAGCGACAAGGCTCTCCATTTCTATATGGATTTTCTGACTGAACCATTGAGCGGCGATTGGCTCGACGCGCTCGATGCGCTGTTGCAGAAGCAGGAATATGAAAATGCCCGTTTCAGAGCAGCGGTCCTCTTATTTCGCCATGGCCGCGCTTCGGGCCGCGCGCATCTGCTGGAGAAACTCAAGCAGAATCATGATCTGCAGGCAGCTCTCGTATTTGCTGTCGCGCAAGAACCCGGAACCGAAGAGGCGATCGTTGATGCGATTGTGACTGCACTCCTGAACCAGACGTACCGCTATCCACTTGATGAGGCCGTCATTCGCTGGGGCAGTGCTGAGCTCGAGCAGGCCATGCGCCGGCCGCACGTGGCCGAAGCATTCCAATCGCGATCTTCGCTCATTGCCTACTCTCGACTTTTAGGCGCTCATGCGGGTGAAGACTTGGCAATAAAAGTCCGACAAGCCGCCTTTGATAGCGCACGATATCAACTCGAAACAAGATTGGCGTTCGTCACGACTACCCTCAGGCAAAATCCGAATGATGCACAAGCCAGAGCCACTTTGTTGCACGAGCTCGCAACGCGTCCAAATGAGTGGGTGTTCAAAGCCATTGCTGGGACCGCTGATGCGACGTTCAATGATGATCTTGTCTTGGTCCTGAACCGCTCAGTAGCACCCCCAGGGAATGAAACGCGCGATGAGTGGCTCGCTCGACTTAGGAACGGGTTATATGCCCTTGAAGCCATTGTTCGCCTCGGAGAGGAAATGCCCGCGCCGCAAGTGATTGCGCTCTACTCGACAGGATGGCAAGATGCTGCGAGCCTCCAACGATTGGAGCTCCTGATGATTCGAAGTGGCAATGACTTAGAGCGCCTAACAAAGTGGCATTGGTTTTGCACTGATGGTGGTTGTGCAAGG
>CAMPIL010000096.1 GCA_946886375.1 uncultured Phycisphaerales bacterium | reverse complement strand
GCCGCGTCCCTTGGTTTGCATGCTGAACCCAACACCGCCCGTGGAAGCAGGCCAGGAAGAAGTGATGGCGAAGACCTGCACATACAGTACACCACGAAAAAGATAAATTTGCAAAGGAAAATAGCGATTTCGGGCGAGTGGCGGCAATTCGCTGATGCCACGGTTGGCGATCGTGCTATTTGCCCGCCAGCGACGGCGCCTCAGTAACTCGTCGTCCTTCGCGCAGCGCGTGGCGCAACTCGTTATTGCGAAGCGCGGCGACGCGCGCGATGCGCATGAGCGGCTGGGGCGCGAGCGTCGAGCGGCTTTGCCAGCCTGTGCGTGGGAAGTCGCCGTCGGTGAAGTTTGGTTTGGGCAGCAATCGATTGGCGAAATTCTGAAGCGCAGCGATAACGCCGGGCGTCAGTTCGTTGGCGAAGGACGCGGCCTTGCCCCACACTGCCATCACCAGCCGAGGCGAGCCGCGCCGGCACGCCTCGATGATCTTGCGCGCGGCACGATCGATCTGCACCGTCAGTCCCGGAATGGAAGCCGCCGTTGCAAACGCCGCGAACTCGCGCTCGTGCCGGCCCTTGACTTCCACGTTATAAACCGATCCGGTCCGCATCAGCCATGGGCACACGGTGGTGACCTTGATTCCATCGCGCGCAAGTTCCGAGCGCATGGCGTCGGATAATCCCACCAGCGCGGCCTTGCTGGCGCAGTACGGAGCAAGATGCGGCACCGCCACCTTTCCGCCAATGGATGCGATATTCACGATCCGCCCACCACCTTGCCGCCGCATGTGAGGAATGACTTCCAGCATGGTGAACAGCGGACCCCAGAAATGCACAGCCATGGCGTTTTCGAAATCGTGCATGCCCATGTTGTCGACCGGGCCAATCTGAATGACGCCGGCGTTGTTCACAAGCACATCAATGCGGCGGAATCGTTCGATCACCAGCGCGATGGCGGCCTCGACCTGCGCCTGATCGCTCACATCGCACGGAATGGAAACGACGTCAGCGCCGCGCGCTGCGATCAAATCCTCAGCGTTGCGCAGATCGGCGTCGGTGCGGGCCAGCAGAACCAGTTTGGCTCCCTCATCGGCCAATCGCCGGGCCATGGCCAAGCCAAGCCCGCGCGAGCCGCCGGTGATGATCACGACCTTATCCTGGAAACTGCGCGCCTTGATGCGCCGCAGCGCCAGCGCACCCAATGCTGCCGCGCCAACCAGGGCAATGGCTGGTGCGATGCGCATCGTCAGCAAACCCTGGCTCTCTGCGGACGCGCAATCATGGCTTCATCACCACCTTAATGCAGTCGTTCTGACAATCGCTGAAGGTCTTGTACGCCTCTGCGGCGTCTTCAAGCGGCACGCGATGCGTAATGACGAAGCGCGGATCGATGTCGCCGTGCATGACCGCATCCAGCAGCGGTCGCATGTAGCGGATCACGTGCGTCTGGCCCATTTTGAATGACAGGCCCTTGTTGAACGCCGCGCCGAAAATGACTTTGTCCATGATTCCGCCATACATGCCCGCAATGGAAACAATTCCGCCCTTGCGGCAGCAGCGCATGATCTGCCGCAGAACATGGGCGCGATCGGTCGCCATGAGCGTGGCGACCTTCACGCGATCGTAGATGGCGTCGATCGACATGCCGTGGGCTTCCAGGCCGACCGCATCGATGCATGCATCCGGTCCCATGCCGCCGGTGATGTCCATTAGCTGGTCATAGACGGTCTCGTAGTCGAAGTTAATCGGCAGCGCGCCGCTGTCGGCAGCCATTTCAAGGCGATTGTGATAATGATCAATGGCGATCACGCGCGCGGCGCCCAGCAGAAACGCGCTGCGGATGGCGAATTGCCCGACCGGACCGCAGCCCCACACGGCGATCGTGTCGCCGGCCTTGATATCGCAATTTTCCGCGGCCTGATAGCCGGTGGGAAAGATGTGCGAGAGAAACAGCACCATGTCGTCTTCGAGTTCATTTGGCACTTTGAGCGGCCCGACGTCCGCAAATGGAACTCGGACATACTCAGCCTGCCCGCCCGCATAGCCGCCCATCATGTGCGAGCAGCCGTACAGCCCCGCGGGCGAATGACCGTAAACGGTTTCAACCATCCACGCATTCGGATTGGTGTTGTCACACAGCGACCACAATTGCTTTCGGCAGAAAAAGCAGTTGCCGCACGCAATCGTGAAGGGAACGACCACGCGGTCGCCCACGCGCAGTGAGCGCACTTCCGGGCCGATCTCGACGACCTCGCCCATGAATTCGTGGCCAAGGATATCGCCCTTGTGCATCGTCGGGATGTATCCGTGATACAGGTGAAGATCGCAGCCGCAGATTGCGGTTGATGTCACTTTGATGATGGCATCGCGTGGATTGATGATGTGGGGGTCAGGCACGTCTTCGACCTGCACGTTGTATTTGCCGCACCAGGTCACTGCCTTCATGCAACACCTCCAACAACTTCGGCCCCGCGCTGGTCGGCAGATTGGCATCTTCGGCGCACGATCATTCTTCAGGCTCCTCGTTGGCGAGCCGCTCGGCGAAATCATCGCGATCGGCACACGGTTGCCAGCGCTGCGCGCGTGCGCGTGTTCTCTGCACGCCGTTTCCTTGATTGCCGTCGCCTTGCGCGAATTGCCGGGCTCGCTCCATGCGCGTGCGATTTCCGCCGGCACACTGGCCAACCGGTTGGCCCTGCGTGCTGGGCGTTTCGCCGGCTTCCATAATCTGTTTGAAGGCGCGCAGGTCTTCCTGGACTTCCTGGTTCGGCTCGCTGCCGAACAGTTTGGCAAGCATCGCGCCGATTCTGCCTGCGATGGGAATGTATTCGATGGAGACCTTGACCTGCGTGCCGCGGCCTCCGGGGGCGCGCACAAACCGCACCGAACCGGCGTTGTCCACCTCCGCGCCGGGAAGCGACCGCCACGCGATCAATTCATACGGCTCTTCGTTGATGATCTCTGCGTCCCACTCGATGCTTGAGTTCAATGGCCCCTGCGCCACCCAGTGCGAAACCAGGTCATCGATGATTTCCACTGACTTGAGGTGCGACATGATTCGCGGCAGGTTGGTGAAATCGCGCCAGAACCTGTACAGCGTCTCGGGAGAGGCATTGATCGTCACACTCTTGGCGACCTGAATGCCGTATTCGTAGAAGTCGGCCGGCTCAGCCATGCCGCGCCGCGCCGTGTTGATGCGCATTTGCTTGTAGGCCGGGCAATGGCCGCTGACCCCGCGAAAGACCATGGCCGCGCCCAATCCCGCCAGCGCCCAGCCGGCCCAGGTGCGCCGCGACGCGCCGTACGCGGTGAGCGCCCCGCCGCCGAGCACGGAAAGAAGGCGTTCAGGAACGGCGACGTTGGTGCGCGCGACCGGCCGCTCCTGAATGGGTCCATCGGGCACGGGCCAGTCATGCCAGACCGCCATTTCGCGAAAGTGCCGCTCTCGTGCCGTGGGTCGTTCAGCAATCGCCATGTGGAACTCCGGAAGCTCACGTCCCTGCGGTAAACCCTAGCCGCGCCGCCGCAGGATCGTTTCCACATTTGCACGAAGCGCATTGTTTAGGATCGTTTTCTGTGTCTCATTCAGCGGCGCATCATCTGTGCCAGGTCAGATCAGTTCGTTTCATTGCGGCGTCACCGGGCCCGCTGCGTCGCGTTGAGGCCGATAGGTGGATCGGATTAGGTTCCCTGACCCACTGGCAGCATGCATCGCCACTGCCAATCGTTTTACAGAGGCATTCTTCAGGAGCAGCCCATGGCTACAACACGAGAAACATCACGACTTGAGGTGTTTGACACCACCTTGCATAAAACGCACGCATGGATCAACGATCTGCGAGAGGAACTGGGAGCCGAGAACGATCATCAGGCGTACGCCGCACTGCGCGCGGTGCTGCACGCGCTGCGCGACCGCCTGACCATTGATGAGACGGCTCACCTCGCCGCGCAGATGCCGATGCTGGTCCGCGGCATGTTCTACGAAGGCTGGAAGCCCGCCTTGGTGCCTGTGAAATCGCGCAACCGCGAGGAATTTCTCAACCAGGTACAGGCGCACTTTCGCGGTCCGCCCTTCCTCAATCCCGAGCAAATCACGCGCGGCGTGTTCGCGCTGCTGGATCGCTACATTACGCGCGGCGAGATCAACGATGTGAAGAGCATGATGCCGTCTGATGTCAGCGACCTTTGGCCCGAATGATCACTCGCCCGCCGGCCCGGCCATCTTCCACAGCGCAATCACCTGTTGCGGACTGAGCGCTTCGGGCCGCAGGTCGGGCGTGACGCCGCTGGGCCACTGCTCGCGCTGCCTGCCGAAAATCGTCCCCAGTTGCTTGCGACGTTTCGTGAACAAGTCAGTCGTAAAGCGCGCGAACTCGCGCCGATCACGATGAGGAATCGCAGAATCCTCGCGCGGCGTGATTGCGACCATCGCGCTGGTCACTTCCGGCGGCGGCCAGAAGCACGACGGCGCCAGCGTGCCGATCCGCTTCACCTCGCCAAACGCCTGCACGATGATCGACAGCGGACCGTACTCCTTCGTGCCGGGCGCTGCAAGCAGCCGATCAGCGACTTCCTTCTGAATCGTGACGAATTCGCCCAGGCAGTTGCGATGATCGATCAGCAGCGCGCTCATGAGCGGACTGGCGATCTGGTACGGCAGATTCGCAACGAGCTTGAACGGCTTGCCATTGAGCGCATCGACGATGGCGGAGTTGAGCCGCCTGCCCTTCTCCAGCGCATCGGCTTGGATGAGTGTGAGCGCGGTTGATTCTTCGAATACTTCGCGAATGATCGCCGCCATATCGTGGTCGATTTCGCAGGCAATCACCTGCGCGCCGCGCTCCAGCAGCGCGGAAGTCAGCGTGCCGGTGCCGGGACCGACTTCGAGCACCAGATCGCCGCTCTTCACCTGTGCTGCGTCAAGCAGTTTGGTGAGCTGGTTCTTGTCGTGCAGAAAGTTCTGCCCCAGGCGATGCTTGGGCTTGATGCCGCGCTCGTCGAGCAATTGGCGGATTTGCGAGAGAGTTTGCACGACATCATGAATTGTAACTGCATCGCCCCTGCGCCGCATTGATGATGAAACTCAACGTCTCTCACGCCTTGCCCATGTACTCGCCTGTCTCCGGGCTGATGCGCACCACCTGCCCCACTTCAATGAACGGCGGCACGCGAATCTTCGCGCCCGTCTCCGTCGTCGCTTCCTTCAACTGGTTCGTGGCGGTCGCGCCGCGCGGCTGGGGCGTCGTGTCCGTCACCTTCATCTCCACCACCGCAGGCAGTTCAACGCTCAGAATCTTCCCCTCGAACGTCGTCACCATGCACTCGATGTTCTCCATCAGGTACACGCTCTGCTCGGGCGGAATCGTTCCGTTCACGCCGCCATCGATCTCGACCTGCTCGTAGGTTTCATTGTTCATGAACACAAACGGCCCGGTCCCGCGCCCGCTGGCATCGTAACTGTACACCAGCGTCCGCCGTTCGATCTCGACATCCTCGACCTTGTCGGATGAGTTGATGCGATTGAACTTGATCGTGCCGGTCTCCATGTTCTTCATCTTCGCCTGCACGTACGCAGGCCCCTTGCCGGGCTTGACGTGATCGGTTTCGAGAATCATCTGGAGTTGATTCTCCCAGCGAACGAAGTCGCCCTTCTTGATTTCCGTGGCTTTGAGCATGGGGGAAGTGTAACCGCAGCGAGCGCAAAGGACACCCGATCGGTCTCTGCGATCTCTGCGCGTTGCATCAAAAGAAAAAGGCCGGGGCACTTGCGTGCCGCGGCCTTCACGCGGGAATATCCACTCACTGCCGTGCGAGGCTCACGGAAGGTTGACGATGATGACGGCGGGCTCGGACTCGTTGCCTGCCGCATCCGTCGCGGTCAGTTCGATGTAGTTTTCGCCGATCACGCCATACTCGGAAAGGTGCGTGGTTCCCACCGTCAAGCCCAACCAGACTCCGTCGATGTACAACTTGTAGACGATGTACGCCTGCGGCGTGATGTTGTCGGTGGATGGCGTCCAACTGAGCGTGAACTCCGTCGAGCCATCGCTGTACGTTCCGCCGCCCAGACCAGTTGGTACAGTCGGAGGCGTGGTGTCGTCCTGATTCGCCGCCTCGGTCGTGACCACCAGCGGCGCGCTCATCGGCGACCACTGGCCTGCGCCGTCGCGCGCCTTCGCTGTGAACGTGTAACTCGTTGCCGGCTGGAGCAGGTACGCCGTCGCCGTTGTCGCCGAACTGGGTTGATTCAACAGCACGCCGTCCTTGTACACAGCGTAGATGAGATTCGAAGGCCCGTTGTCCGTCGCGGACCACGCAAGGACAGCGTGCGTCGGCCCCACGCTGGTCAACGTGATCACCGGCGCGCTCGGGGCGATCGTGTCCTGCGGCAGCGTCGCGCTCACGCTGTTGCTGGGCTGCGAAACATTTCCAGCGGCATCGAAGGCCCTGACCGTGAACGAATACGTCGCCATGTGCTGCAAGCCCGCTGTGAACGTGGCGGCAGTCGATGTCTGAGGCACGAGCATGCTGCTTCCGTTGCTGCATATCACGCGGTAGGTGAGGCTGCCGGAATTGTCGGTCGATGCGTTCCACGCAAGCGAAACGCTCCAGGGCGTCTTGGCGGTGACGCGCAGGTTGGTGGGCTTGGTGGGCGCCTTGTGATCAGCAGGACGCGCGACCGCGGTTGTGGTGACAAAAACGAGCAGAGCTGCGGCGCCTATAGCTGCTGCGAACGATAGCCGGGTGTTCATTGGAGTTTCCTCTGCAAGGCGGATGGGGCTGGCATCGAGCACGCGGACCGAGCAAATCCGACAAACGAGTTGCCTGATGTCCCCAATGTCCTGAATCCACCAGTCGATTGCCGCTTTCTGGGAAAACTCGGAGCACCCCCTGATTAAGATCGGGTGAAGCCAATCCGCAGCGTTCCCACGCCATCAGCGCGGCCGACGTTTCTTCGCATCCACGATCACACAGCGACCTAGCGTTCAATCTGCTCCGGCAACGCATACCGCGCGCCCGATTCCACGACTACCGCCCCCTGAAATCCCCCGAACTGCTGCGGCAATCGCCCCACCACGTTCTTCCTGCGATGTCGCTCATCAAACACCGGCAGTTGCTGCGCGCCCGGCAACATCAACTGATCGCCTTCCACCCGCGCCACGCACGTCTTGCTGAACGGGCCCGTGTTCCCCTTCGTATCCGCCCAGCGACCCCAATAGCACACACGCATCGGCGTGCCATCGCGCAGCACCGGCGGCTCCACCTCAAATCGCGCAGTCGTGAACGAACGCAAATACCACAACTGCCCAGCCCTTCGCTGACCCGGATGCACCGGAATCGGCTCCGTGGGCGGCACGAGATCGACAAACAACTCCAACCTCGCCACGCCCCGCGGCTTGGCGTTGCTGGCCCGATCAAAATCGTTGGCGTATTCCAGGATGTGCTTCGCACTTCCGTACGCGCTTCCGTTCGGATCAGTCGAGCCCTTGAACATCAGCACCGGCGCGACATCCGGACACTCGCGCCGCTTCAACTTCTGCGGCCGCTTGTGAATGTTCAAGTGCAAGCGATCGACATCGGTGATCAAAGGTTGCACGCGCACCAGATTCGCAATTGTGCGAACGATCGCCTCTGCGTTAACTCGCGCGGTGTTCTTGATGCCCGTCGCGCTCGGGCCGCAGGTTGCATGCGTGATCGTCTTGTGCAGCGCATCACGAAACGCAGCAACGCGCTCACCAAGATTCGCAACCTGTTCGTGCGCGATTCCGAACCGTTCCGCGTTGGCTTCGATGTGATTGGCGAAGATTCTCGCCATGTGCGCGAAATCGCTGTCGCTGTTGGGAATGAGCTTCGCCCCGCTTCCCCCGCTTCCGCGCAAACGATACTTGCGCTCACGAAGTTCTCTCAACATGCTATCGTTGCGTCGTCTTCGAGCCATGGCGTGAGTCCTTTCTACGAGTGCTCAGTGCGTTCGCTGCTCTTATCGGGCACGCGGGGTGGCTGCTTGAGCGCAAACCGACATTTCGCGATTCAAACTCGAGTCTGAGCCGCCGGGCCTGGCGATTCCGGCGGCGAATCTCGCAGCCGATCCCCGGAATCCGGCGGCTGTGCAATGCAATCTGCGATCGCCGGCATGGAGTCTCGCACCCGCTACGCGCGGCTTCGCGGCTGCATTGCGGAGTCTCGCAGCCGCGAAGCGGAATCTCGCGACGCCTGGCGTAACGTGACAGCGGACGGTGCGCCGAGTCGGGGCACGGTGCGCCCAGACGCGGCAAGGTGCGCGGTGACGGGGCACTGTGTCCCCCGCCGATGCAAGGCGCCCCGCGCCGGGGCAGGATGCGCCGCGAGGGATGATGGCGTGCGGCGCTGTCGGAAGGTTTACGGCGTCGCGGGGAAGTTCAATTCGCCTAATATCAGAGAGATTCGCCGCGTAACCGGCGACGGAAAACGGGAACTCCTCGCGGCAAGACGTGATCGGCGCGATTTCGCGGGCGCGCCGCGCGGTTCAGGGTTTCAGAGGATGGACAGCGGGTTCAAAACGAAAGAATCCGCGGCTGAAATGGCCGAGGCAGGACTGCAACGGCAGAGATCAATCGCCGCATGATGCGTTTCGCTAGCCCCCTATCGACTGTACAATGGGCACAACCTACTGGCTGTACTAAGGTCGTCGCGATGCATCATAAACAAGTAGTCAAAGAGGTTTGCCGGCGCCTACGGAGTCGCTGGTGGGAAGCACACTTTCCTCCAGGATTCGCTGATAGTTCTTCGGCCGCGCTTCCTGGCGAGCCATTCTTGATGTTGTTCCTTCAAACTACTTCTGACGCTCTGACGCGAGGCGCGCAATTCGACGCGATCAATGTTATTGAACAGGATGACCAAAGCGAGGGAACGGAACATCGCTCGTTTGGCTTCTTTGAAAGATGGCGCATCCTGAAGGCAGTACGATTCGCTGCCCAGCGGCAAGAAGAACTCAAACGAGCGACCGAAATCTTGCGGACACGATTTGGCCGAGAGCCAACTGAACTAGAGTTGTGCGGCACGCTCGGCTTGAATCCGAACCTCTTCGATTGACGCTATTCGTCCACACCATGATCCATGGGCACATTTCTTACAACATTGCTTTCGGCGTCTCTGTTGATCACCTTACTTCAAGCAGGCTGCCATACGCAGACGCAGATGCACGGAACCGTCGAGCCTCCACCCGAACTCCCTGTGGTGAGAATCATTATTTGGGATGACGGAGACATTCCGGGAATGGCTTCAGCAATAGCCGTCGATCACGCACTGGTTCTAACCGCCCGGCACACCATTCCTCCTGAGTATCTTTCCATAGAATCAGATCAACACGGTACAAGGTACAACACGCGTCAACGTGTATTTCCAATTATGCTCGACGATGTGAAGTCATACGCCGAGATTCAACAAATCGGCCGAGGCGAAGCCACAGATGATGATTGGGTGCTCTTGCACTGCTTGGATTCCTACCCCGAAGCGCCCACCAGCCTCCAATTTGCTGATGCTGCTGTTGGACAGCGGGTATTCGTTGCCGGTTACCCAGCACTCGAGCACGGTGGACCAAGTGGATTCTGGGCGAAAATAACGACAATCAACGCCGATCGCTCGTTCCTTATAGTGCCGGATAATTACATCGATAAGCACGCCGACATTTCGCACACGTATCGAGGCATGTCCGGTGGCGGAGTATTCAGAATTCCTGCTCATTCGGAACCGCCCATGTTGGTCGGGATGGTATCCAAACATAATGCACGTCTGTTTCTTGGAAGTGTCCTCAATTGGAACATTGTGGTGATCCCGATTCCATCAATAATCATCGCACAGTCGCCTCCGCCCGCCCCTCGCGCGGCACCGTCACCTTGATCTCGCCGGCGGGGTCTGGCACTGAAGTACCTTGGCCTTATACTTTCCGCTATGGCTTGGACGCAGAAGAGTCATGGCTGGGATCACAAGAGATTGCCGGGGCCCGATCCATTTCAGCATTGGTATCGCGACAATCAGGTGTATTTCATTACGGCGCGTTGCAGGGATGGGTTCCCCACGTTTGCCAGCGACGCGGCCAAGGCGGTGTTCTGGGATCGGTTCGTGCATTACACAGCGATGCATCAGTTCCAGCCGAGGGTCGCGACGCTGATGAACAATCATTATCACGTTGTCGGCTATTGCACAGTTGGCGCGGACTTGCGGCATCTCATGCGCAAGCTGCATGGGTCGGTGGCGAAACTGGTGAATGATGAGCTGGAGCCCACAGCGGGACGACGCGTGCCGTTCTGGCGCGGCGAGGATGGGCACGATTACTTCGACGGCTGCCTGCGCGATGAAAAACAATATGCGCGGGCGTATCGGTACACGCTCAATCAAGCGGTGCGGGCGCGGATTCCCGGAATGCGCCAGTGGCGGGATTATCCGCACACACGCGTGTACATCGAGATGGAGACGGGGCTCGAGTTCGCGCGGGAGCGCCGGGCGTTTTTATATGGCGTGCCGTATAGGCGGTATTCGAAACGAGATCATGAATCATCAAACGAAGGCCAAGGCACTTAAGTGCCTTGGCCTTCGTTGGGGGGGGACCGCTCAGCGCGCCGTCGCCTCCGCGCGCACCTCGCGCAGCACCGTCACCTTGATCTCGCCTA
>CAMPIL010000095.1 GCA_946886375.1 uncultured Phycisphaerales bacterium | reverse complement strand
GGCGGTGGCGCGTACCGTCGCAGCGCTGCCTCGGCCCGGCTGGAAGACCGACACCGCGCCGAGCCCCGGCATGGGCGATCCGTATCCCGCGCCGATGAACGATCCGCAGATTTCCGTGCTGTCTCCGGAACTCCGCCGCTGGCTGGTCTTTCAGCCGGCGATTGTCACCAAGGACGACCATCGTCCGATGAGCGTGGAAGTGCCGGTGCGCAACACCACGTACAACAAGTATCTCATCGAGTACCGCATCCTCTTTTACGACGCCAACGGCCGCGAATTGACTCCGGCGATGACCTGGGAATTTGCACCGCTGGATCCCAAGCAGATTGTGCGGTTGAAGCGCAGTGCCATGAGCACTGATGCGGAGAGTTACCGCATGGAAGTGCGCTGGTCGCGCTGAGCGGCGGGTTGCCCGATTGCCCGAATGAGAGTCACCGGTGCGCGGTCCGTTCCGCGCAGGCGATCTGTTCGCGCCAATTGGAGCCGGCGGCGCATGGATGCAACCGGTGCGGGAGCGCAGGCGTGCAGAGCTGCAGTGGCACAGGGGTACAGTGGCGCGGTGGCGCAGAAGCAAAGTGGCCCAGAGGCGCAGGGGCCCCGTGTCGCAATGGCGCAGGGCCGAAGTTGGGCAGTGGCGCGGCTGCTATCGATTGAGTGACTCACTTGAATGGCCTGGCTCCCGCCTGGCGGCGCATTGGACTATCTCAAATTTTGTACAAATTTTGAAATAGTTTGGATCGCCACTCGGCGATGCGTGCCAGGATGTTTCGCCGACGGCTGCGAACTTTCGCTGCCGTTGACCGATACACTTGTTGCCTTTTCATGGGCCAATCAGCCAGACAAGCCGAATTGCGCGGAAATCTCAGCCGCATCTACGTCGACGCCATGGCGTTCAGCGTGATGGTTGGCGCGGGTGAGACGTACCTCGCTGCATTCGTGCTGGCGCTGGGGCACGGCGAACTGGCGTCGGGTCTGGTGGCGAGCATTCCCATGCTCGCCGGTGCGATCATCCAACTCATTTCACCGGCGACCATCCGACGGCTGCAGTCGCACCGCCGGTGGGTTGTCTTGTGCGCCGTGACGCAAGCAGCCAGTTTCCTGCCGCTGGTCGTCGCGGCAATCGTGCAAAGCATGCCGATACCGGTCGTGTTCGCGGTGGCGGCGTTGTACTGGGGATCGGGCATGGCCACAGGCCCGGCGTGGAACACGTGGGTGGGAACGCTCATTCCACGCCGCATCCGTGCCAATTACTTCGCTCAGCGCAGCCGGATCGGACACGTGGCTGTGTTGATCGGTCTTGTCCTAGGAGGCCTGTCGCTGCAATACGGCGCATCGAAGAGTGCGCCGTTCATCGCGTTTGCGGCGTTGTTTGCAGTCGCCGGCGCGTGCCGGTTTGTCTCCGCGTGGTTGCTGGCGGGGCACTCGGAGCCGCAGCCGCCGGACGATGGCCACCGCAACGTGCCCATGCGCGAATGGCTGGGGCGGTTCCGCAGCGCGCACGATGGCAAACTGCTGGTGTACATGCTTGCGCTTCAGACGACGGTGCAGATTTCCGGCCCCTACTTCACGCCGTACATGCTTGGCCAACTCAAGATGCCCTATGCCAGTTACCTGGTGCTGATCGCCACATCGTATTGCGCGCGAATCGCGTTTCTGCCGATGCTCGGCGGTCTTGCTCGCACGCTGGGGCCACAGCGCGTGCTGTGGTACGCAGGCGTCGGCGTCGTGCCGCTGTCGGCGTTGTGGCTCGTGTCGGATTCCCTTGCATATCTTTTCTTTGTGCAGTTGATCGCCGGCGCGGTGTGGGCAGCCTACGAACTGGCGACGTTCCTCTTGCTGTTTGAAACGATTCCCGAACAGGAACGCACCAGCGTGCTGACCACCTTCAACCTGGCCAACGCCATTGCGATGGTGTGCGGTTCGTTGCTGGGCGGCGGGATCCTGCACGCGATGGGAACCAATCAGACTGCGTACCTCGCGCTGTTTGCAGTCTCCGGCGTGCTGCGCATTTTCACGCTGCTCTTGCTCGTGCCAGCAGTGCGCGCCCTGCCCGTGCCCGCGTTCGGTCAACTGGTTCCCGTGCCCACGCGCGTCGTGGCGGTGCGGCCGAACCTTGGTTCCATCGAACGCCCCATGCTGCCGGGCATCACGCAGTCGATCGCCGCAGAGGCGTCATCCGCCGCGGCGAAAATCGAACGCCCCACCGCCACGCTGGCGTCCAGCGCGCATCAGCCCGCGGCGGATTAGAAACGCAAATTGTCTCACTTGCGCCCGGCCTGCATCCAGTTTGGATTAGGCAGCGGCGCGACTTGCGAGATCAGCATCAAAACGCCCAGCACGATCACAAGACTCGGCACTTCCTGATCCACATGTAACCGCCCGGTCTGCCTGAGCACTGAAAACACCGAGGCGACCAGAAGGAACGGGCCGGTCACGATCGTCAACCGATTCACGCCGCCCATCGCAAGAAGAAGCACGCCCGCAAGCCCCAAGCCGACCGTCCATATCCAGTTCACGCCCGGAATGATGTCCAGCGTGTTGAGCAGCCACGCCGTGCCGAGTGCAATGGTCACGAGCGAAATCACGATGGATTGCAGGCGGGTTTTCATGGTGGATGCCTCGAATTCACCTGCTTCATCGACTGAATCGCGCGAAAACGGCGAAAAAGCACGGCGTGGCCCGGCTTGTCAGCCGCTCCAGATCGCGACATCATTGCATCATGCGGCATGGTCACGAGCAACATTCAACGCGCCCCGCAACTCCCGCTGCAATGTGGATTGCGATCGGCGCAATCGCGTGCGCCCTGCTCGCGCTGTCGCTGCTTATCGACACGCGCACCTTTGCACGCTGGTTCGCTCATCCGGCACAATCGAATCCTGAATTGACTGAACAAGGGGCAGCGCTGTGGCGAATCATGCTGGCCGTGACGGCGGCGGTCCTGGCGGGCGCGAGTGTTTTCTGGTGGAGATTCGCGAAACCAAATGCTGCCGTTTCGTCCGAAGCCGTGCTCGGTCGCGAGCGACTTTGGGGATTGATCGGAATCATTGCGATTGCACTCGCGGCGCGCGCCACACGGCTGAGCGAGAGCCTGTGGTACGACGAAATCGCATCGTGGATGACCTACGCGGGCGGCGCGACATCCATCGGCGCGGTCATCGGCAATTTCTTTGATCCCATCAATCATCCACTGCACACCCTGCTCAACTTTCTCTCGGTGCGCTGGTTCGCGGATTCGCTCGGCGTTGAACTCGCGTTTCGGCTGCCCGCGCTGATATTTTCGACTTTGAGTGTGCTGGCGATGTTCGGCCTGGCTCGCGCCACAATCGGCGAACGTGCGGCGTTCATCGCTGCAACGCTGGCTGCGGTGCTGCCGGTCGCCGTTCTGGAAGGTGTCGAAGCGCGCGGGTACAGCATGGTCGTCTTCTTCTCGGCGATGATGACCTGGATGTTGATCGAAGCCATCCGCCGCGATCGGCCGCTGCCGTGGCTGATGTACGCGGTGTTCTGCGCATTGGGAGTGTGGTCGCACTTCGTCACCGCGTTCGTGCCCATCGGCCACGCCGTGTGGATCGGCTGGCGC
Source organism: uncultured Phycisphaerales bacterium (assembly GCA_946886375.1). Next base: position 7,113 of record CAMPIL010000095.1, on the reverse strand, counting down.
GCGGTTCGATTGTCAGAACGGCGAGCCGCCGTCAACGCATCTGCCGCGCTTGCGCTGGCTGCAACGCTCGCCATCACGTTGTATGCGCCGATGATTCCCGGCATGCTCGCCGCGCGAGGCATGTTCGCCGCGCAGCGCGGCGACCAGCCCACCATCGTTGGCGTTGAAGGCTTTCACGCACTGCTCCAACTCGGCGGGTCGTGGTATTGGTGGGCGGCTCTGCCTGGGTTGCTGCTCGGCACGATCGGTCTGTTCAATCGCGCACGCTCAATCTCATCGCGCCGACTGCCGCACGCCATCGAAGCTGCGATGATGGGCCTGCCGCTGATGGTGATTGCCGTCGCATTGGTCGGCACGTGGGTGTACGCGCGCTTTACGTTCTTCGCGCTGCCCGGCGCGATCCTGTTGATTGCCGCCGGAATCGATTCGGCTTGGGGTTGGAGGCGGCTCGCGGGGTTCACCGCGCTCGGGGTCATCATCGCAGCATCTGTTGCCGATCTCGCGATCCGCCCGCCCAAACAGCCTTTGCGCGACGCGGTGGAGTTTGTTCAATCGCATCAAAGCCCCGGCGATCGCGTTGTGGCCGTCGGGCTTGCGCATGAAGTGTTGCGCGTGTACGCCGGCGGGTTGAATCTGACGTACAGCCTGCGACACGGCGCAGATCTGCCGCAGAAACTCACCCGCATTGAACCGGCGTGGCTCATTGTCGAATATCCGCGCAGTGTTTCGCAGGAAACCTGCGAGGTGATTCAGCGCGCGGGTTTTCGCGAGACCGCGCAGCTTCACGGGTGGGTCGATTGGACCAACGGCGACATTGTCGTCTATCACCGGGTTGATTGACCGCTTTCAATCGTGCCGCAGCGCGACGATGGGGTCCTGCCTGCTGGCCACCAGCGCGGGGTAGATGCCGAACACCAGGCCTACGGTCGCCGCCACAAGAAACGAAACCACGATTGACCACAAGGTGACTTCGGTTTCAAACTTGGGAGGCGAATCGAAGAAGCGCCGCAGCATGGGAAAGGTGAACAGCCACGGCAGGCCCTTGCCGACAAATACGGAGAACCCGATGCCCGTGAGGATGCCAAACCCCCCGCCCACCGCCGACAGCGTGCCCGTTTCCACCAGGAATTGCCAGACGATGTGCTTGCGGGTCGCGCCCAGAGCGCGGCGGATGCCGATCTCGCGCGTGCGCTCGGTCACCGACGCGAGCATGATGTTCATGATTCCAATGCCGCCAACCAGCAGACTGATCGACGCGATGAAGGTCAAGACGATGTTCCACATCAGCAACTGCTTCTTGGCGCTTTCCAGCAGTTCCCATGGCACGATGATCTTCACGTCGGTGAGGTCGGGATGCCCGACCTCCATCAGACGGCGCACGAGCGCCGCATCGTTGATCACTTCATCGGTTGAAGCGGCCGTGAGATAGATTTCCGACAACTGGATTTCTTCATTCTGAAACGAGCCTGCCACCCGCCGCTGAATCAAATCGCCGAACTGCGCCTCGGCGGTTGACATGGGCAGGTGCACATCCATGTTCAAATCGCGGCCGACCAGCGGCGCGCCGGCGCCGCCCGCCAAGCCCACTGGCTTGAGCACACCCACAACGCGCACGGCCTGGTCCTTGATGCGAAAGACCTGGTTCAGCGGATCGATCGTGGGGAAAAACTGCGTCGCCACGTCCGAGCCGATGACCGCCACGGGCATGCTGGAGGCGATATCGGCGTCGCTGATGTACCGCCCGCGCTCCACGCGCAGGTTGGCGGCCTTGCGCAATTCGGGCGTCACGCCGAAGGCCTGGCTCATCAATCGCTTTTCCCGGTAGATCATCTCATCGCCCACAGCTTTCAGCGGCACGATGCTCACCATGTGCTTGAGATGCTCCTGCAATCGGCGCAAGTCCTGCCGCGTGATGCCGTAGCGTGCGAGAAAGGTGCTCTGGGTTGAGGTGACGGAGGTGGTCTCAGGCGGCTTCATGGAGCGCACGATGATGTTGGTCGCTCCCAGCGCGGAAATCTCGCGCAGCGCAGCCTGCTTGTTGCCCTCGCCGATCGATACCATCACGATCACCGCTGCCACGCCCAGGATGATTCCCAGACTGGTGAGAATGGACCTCAACTTGTGCAGCCGGAGGTTGTTCAGGCCAAGGCGAAGTGTCTCAAGCAGGAAAGTCATGCGATGATTGTTGCAGATAATTCACTGACAATTGACGATTGAAGATCAAATCGTATACCCCAGAGGGCGCGTTCGGTGGCACAAGTTGAAATCATCGCGGAGTCCGAAACGGCTGGCGGGTGGGATTTCACCGCCCAGATTCTGCACAAAGACGGCCGGCTGACGCAGCATCGAGTGCGGCTGGCCTGGGCCGATTACAACCTGTGGTCGCGCGATGGCAGTGATGCGCCCGCAGCCGTCGCCGAGGCCGTGCTCGCCTTCCTCATGTCCAAGACGTCCGGCGACGAACGCGACGAATTGCCGGCGAAGTTCGACGCCTCACTCGTGCGGCGCCGATTCGCGGACGCCGATGAAACCATCCCACATCTGATCGGATGATGAGGTCGCGATCGAGCGCGCGGAGCATCCTCACGCTTTCGACATCAGCGGCTGGGGCGCGGCGGGCTGGTGCGTCAGCGGCAAGTCCACTATGAACGTCGCGCCGCGACCCGGCTCGCTCACGAAACTCACCGTGGCGCTCAGCATCTGCGCCAGTTCGCGACAGATTGCCAACCCCAATCCCGTGCCCGCGTGTTCGCGCGTGTGGCTGGCGTCGATCTGCCGGAACTTCTCAAAGATCACGTCCTGCATGTCGTAGGCAATGCCCGGGCCGGTGTCGGCCACGGCCAGCCGAACGCCCAGCGAATTGTCCTGGCGCGTGACGCGATCCGCGCTGATCGTGACCGTTCCGCCTGCCGGCGTGAACTTGATCGCATTGGAGAGAAAGTTGAACAGAATCTGCTGCAGTTTGCCAGGATCGGTTTCAATCAGCGGCAGCCGCTGCGCGATGACCGTGCGCATTTCGATCTGCTTGGCGAGCGTCTGCGGCCGCATGATGCCCGCCAAACCCTCGATCAAATCGCCCACGCTGGTCGGTTCGATGTTCACTTCCATGCGGCCGGCCTCGATCTTCGCCATGTCCAGCAGTTCGTTGATCATTTCCAGCAGCGACCGGCCGCTGGACAGGATGTTGCTGACGTAGCGCAACTGCTTGGGATTGGCTTCTGAATTGCTGCGGGCGATTTCCTCCAGCAGTTCCGCAAAACCGATGATTGAGTTCAGCGGCGTGCGTAATTCGTGGCTGACGTTGGCGAGAAACTCGCTCTTGAATCGGTTGGATTCATACAAGCCAACGTTCGCCTCGGCGAGTTCGGTGAGTTTGAGATCGAGGCTTTCATTCAGCGCTCGCAACTGCGCCTGGCCCTGCTCCAGACGATCGAGCATGGAGTTGAACGCCTCGGAGAGTTGCTGAAATTCATCGCCGGTCTTGATCTGCGAACGAATGCTGAGGTCGCCGCCCTGGAGTTTCTCCGTGGTTTCGCGCAGTTTGCGCACGGGAGAAAGAATGAGTTTGGTGAGGATTTGATGAAAGACGATGCCGGCGAGCAGGCTGGCGACAATGCCCGCCGCGATGATGAACACGCGGCTGGTGAGCAACTGGCCCTCCGCGAACTGGCTGGTGCGGTCGATCACAAGGATCGCGCGCAGCGGGTTCGCCACATCGGGATCAAACGCCCCGCCTCGAAAATCCGTGACCGACCGGTCGCGCACCGCGCGAATCTCCGATTCGCGGATGGCCCGGGCGAAGCGGTAGACAGGGCGTCCTTCCACGGAGGCGATGACGGTGTGTTCGGTGCGGGCGGGGTCTTCGCGGAAGCGCCGCAGCGCGGTCGACAGAAACGGCCGCTGTTCGTCCTCCAACTCGATCTCGTCCACCCGCACCAGCGTCATGCGCAGAACGGGCGTGTCATCGCGGTTGGAGAGGAATTCATCCAGTTTGCTGGGCAGCAAGCCGGGCTGCTCGAGCGTGCCCAACTGGATGCGGTCTTTCAGCCACGCATCGCTGAGTTGCCGCGCGACTTCCCACTGCGAATCGCGCACCAATGATGAGGTGCGGAACCACGGCACGCTCAACGCGCATGACACGATCACAACGATCGCAAAGCCGAAGAGCAACTGGCACTTGTTGGCGAGACTGATTCCGGGAGCCATGGGGAACTGCGGGTTTCGACTGACGATTCGAGATTGAAGATTACCGAGCGTTTGGCGCGATGCGCACTGGGCGCTTCGCGGTTCGTTGCTGACTCAATCGTAAATCGTACATCGCCACGCGTACATCATCCGGGCTTGGTCCACGCAAAATCCTTGTCCTTGTGCAGCGCGCCCGCGGCGAGTTTGATGCACCGGCGGCAAATCACCGCCTCCGGGTGCAACGGGCTCGCCCAGCCGGATTCATCACCACGACCCAACTCGGCCCGATCCTTCTGCGTCTCAAGGCACATGGGGCAGCGAAAATCGGTGGTTCCCGCACCCCCGGCGGCCAGCACAGCCTCGCTGTATGCCACCGTCAGGCAATTGCCGCAGATGCAACTTCCCTGATGCCCTTCCATCATCGGCTGATCTTCAACCCATTCGCGATGACAGAAATCGCACAATACATCTGACATCTGCACGTTGTTTTCATCGACGCCGGGCTTGCGCATGACGGATTCTATGGCGTTAGCAGCGCCGCGGCCGATTTGCAGAGGCCTGCTCAAACCATACAGTGGCTGCTCATGGGCGGTGATGGATCGTCAGAATCCTACGAGTTGGAGCCGGATGTCCGGCCGCCGCCAGCCGCGCCACTCGCGCCGCCGGTCATCCATCATTCCTTCACCGATCTGTCTCACACCGACAAGCCGTGCCTTCGCTGCGGGTACAACCTGCGCGGTTTGACTGCGGCCGGCGCGTGCCCCGAGTGCGGCATGCCGGTCAGCCGCTCGCTGCAAGGCAATTTGTTGATCTTCAGTTCGCCGGAGTATCTCGCCAATCTCAATCGCGGGCTGGTGATCATTCTGGTCTCAGTGATCGCAAGGTTTGCGGCGCACATCGCGTCGATCGGTCTTGCGGTAGTTATGGTCTCGGCTGGCGGGAACACGACCATACTTGATCAGTTGGTCAAGGGGTTGACGTTTCCTGTCGCTGTTCTGTCGCTGGTGGGATGGTGGTATTTCAGCGCGCCTGATCCCGCGATTGTGGGCTATGACACGGGGGATGGACCCCGCAAGGTCGTGCGATGGACCGTCATCATTGCGGCTGCCGCGACGTTTGCCGCGCTCGGATCCAGCCTGCTTGTGTCATCGAGCGCAACTCCGATCGGGCTGAGTGGGATTGTGGGGTTGGCCACGATTCTCAGCAGCGCGGCGGGATTGGTGCAGTTCTTCGCCAGCATGATGTACGTTCGCTGGCTGGGGCCGCGAATTCCCGACCGGAGCATCACCGAGAAGGCAGCCGAGTACATGTGGCTGCTGCCGCTCATTTACGTGCTGGGCGCGTGCATCGTGATCGGCCCGTTTGTCGCGGTCATCATGTACTACGTTCTGTTGAACAAGGTCAGGGTGAAGGTGAGCGAGATTCGCGCGCGGCAGAGACTGGAAACGACCGCGATGGAAAGTCCCGTCAGGATTTCTTGACCAGGGTCATGGCAAAGAACGGCCGGCCTTCGCGTTTGTACTTGCGCTCAAAGTTGCTGCCCACGACCTCGCCTTCGCCTGCCGACGGCGGCGGCTGGAATGGCAATCGCTCGAACAGCGCGGAATGGCGTGATGCGTGGTCTTCGGACCACTCCCACAGGTCCTCGTGGTCGGTCACCAGGTGCAGCAAGCCGCCGGATTGAAGGATGCGGTGAAACTCAGCCAGCGAGCGATCCTGAATCACACGCCGCTTGTGGTGCCGCTTCTTCGGCCATGGATCGGAAAAATACAGGTGGATCACCGCGGCAATTTCATCCGCGCAGCGATGGCGGATGAACTCCGTGGCGTCGGCACGCAGCATGCGCACGTTGGTCATGTGATGGCGGCGCATGCGGTCTGCGGCGTAGCGGTAGAACTCGGCGGCCCATTCCACGCCGAGGAAGTTGACGGTGGGAAACAACCGCGCCTGTTGGAGCAGGAAAGTCCCCTTCCCGCTGCCGATTTCGATTTCCAATCGCCGCTGGGGATGCTCAAACCACGTGCGCGGATCGATGCGGCCGGATTCCAGCGGCGGCAGTTGCGATTCATCCAGACCAAAGCCGGTCGTGTCCAGCGTTCGTCCGCGTGAGAGGCCGAAACTCATGCGTGATGATCCATCATGCGATGCGCGGGAAACAGCCCACGATCGCAGGCGTTGAATGATTCATGTTGCAGCCGCGGATGAAGCCGCGGCTTCCTGCTGGTGGGCGGATTCGGCGGCCGCCGAAAGGACCGCCGTGTTCCAGCCGATCGCGTTCGCCGAGGCCAGGCACGGAACACCCGTCCCCATTCCCTCCAGCGGATTCCGCCAGACCTCCTGGCCAAACTGCGGATCCAGGCAGTACATGTACCCCTGCACCGAAACGACCAGACGATCGTGCTCGGCCAGCACCGCGACGTACCCCTTGCCCTGAGGCGATTTCCACGTCCATATCTTTTCGCCGCTGTAGCGATCCAACGCCACCACCTGTGAGTTGAAGCCGACAAACACCAAATCAGCGATCGTGCGTGGAGGAGTGATCATTCGATTGCTCCATAATCGCATTCAGGCTTTCTTGCGCTTCTTTTCGCTCCAGTCGATGACTTCGGCGTCGGACCACAGCGTTTCAAGGTCGTAATACGCACGCTGATTGGGTTCGAACAGGTGCGCAACAAGATCGACGAAGTCGATGACGATCCAGGTGCCTGCGGCGTCGCGGTCAGAGCGAAAGACGATGTTGTTGCGCTCTTCGCCCAGCTCTTCCAGTTCCTGCGCCACGGACTTCATCTGGCGGTCGCTGGTGCCCGAGCCGATAAGCACGAAATCGCAGACCTGACTCAGGCCGCGCACATCGAGCAGGCGAACGTCCTCAAAGTGCCGGTCTTCAAGAAGCCGGGCGGCTTCGATGGCAAATGAGCGAGTCGTTTG